>JAGWVX010000083.1 GCA_018970685.1 Alphaproteobacteria bacterium
AGATATTCCGGCGTGCCCTGGGTCTTGAGGAACTTCACCACGTCTTCCACTTCGCGGTCGGACACGAAGGGACCGTGCACGCGCCGGATGCGCCCGCCTGCCATCATATAGAGCATGTCGCCCTGGCCAAGCAGCTGCTCGGCACCTTGTTCGCCCAAGATCGTGCGGCTGTCGATCTTGCTCGTCACCTGGAAGGAGATGCGGGTCGGAAAATTCGCCTTGATGGTGCCGGTGATGACATCGACCGAAGGGCGCTGCGTAGCCGCGATCAAGTGGATGCCCGCCGCGCGCGCCATCTGCGCCAGTCGCTGCACGGCGCCTTCGATCTCCTTGCCGGAGATCATCATCAGATCGGCCATTTCGTCGACCACGACGACGATATACGGCATCGGCTCCAGATCGAGGGTTTCGTCCTCGTAGATGGGCTTGCCGGTTTCGCGGTCGAAGCCGGTTTGCACCGTGCGCTTGAGAACCTCGCCCTTCTCTTTGGCCTTGCGGACGCGTTCGTTGAAGGCTTCCACGCCGCGCACGCCGAGCTTCGACATCTTGCGATAGCGTTCCTCCATCTCGCGCACCGCCCATTTCAGCGCCACGACGGCCTTGCGCGGATCGGTGACGACGGCAGCGAGAAGGTGCGGGATGCCGTCATAGGTCGATAGCTCCAACATCTTGGGATCGATCATGATCATTCGGCACTGCTCCGGCGGCATGCGGTAGAGCAGCGACAGGATCATGGTGTTGAGCGCGACGGACTTGCCCGAACCCGTCGTGCCGGCGATCAGCAGATGGGGCATCTTGGCGAGATCGGCCATCACCGGTTCGCCGCCGATGGTCTTGCCCAGCGCCAGAATCAAGGGCGCGCGCGCCTTCTCGTATTCGCCCGAAGCCAACAACTCGCGCAGATAGACGGTTTCACGCGTCTGGTTGGGGAGTTCGATACCCAGCACGTTGCGGCCGGGTATGACCGCAACGCGCGCCGCCACTGCCGACATGGACCGCGCCACGTCGTCGGCAAGCGAAATGACGCGCGAGGACTTTACGCCGGCGGCCGGCTCGAATTCGTAAAGCGTGACCACGGGGCCGGGGCGCACCGCAACGATGCGGCCCTTGACGCCGAAGTCCGACAACACGGCTTCCAGCATGCGGGCGTTTTCTTCCAGCGACTCGTCCGACAACGCGGTGCCGTCGTTGATGTGCCGCGGCTCGGCCAGAAGCCCAAGTGCCGGCAATTGGTATTCGCTGGATTCCAGCGCCAGTGCGGGCTGGCGGGCGCGCTTCGGCACCGCGGCGGCCTTGCGCAGCTCTTCGCGCTTGACGCGGCTCTGGCGCGCATCCGCCGTCAGCGGCTCCGGCGCGATATCGAGACCGTAATCATGTTCGTCCTCGATATCGGGCTCGATATCGGAATCGTCTTCATAGGAGCGGCGCTCCGGCATCTTGAGAAGCGAGCCGAGCCAATAAAGGAACACCGGCACGCTGGTGGCCGCGCGCAGCAGCGGCTTGGCGCGCAGATCCGCCGCCAGCAGCGCCAGCGTCAGGCCGGCAGCGAACAATACGACCGGTACGGTCCAGCCGATCCAGTCCTGATGGTAGCTGAGCCCGGCTTTGACCGAGAGCGCGGAGACCGCGATGCCGATCATGCCGCCGGCGCCGGCCGGCAGGCTTTCCGGCCGCGGCAGGATGCCCAAACCGGCCGCCAGAAAGATCGTGCCCAGCGGCCAAGCGAAAGCGCGCGCCATGCCGTGGCGCAGCGATTGCCCCATCAGCGCGCGCGTGCCCCAAACGACCAAAGGAACGAGAAAGGCGAGCGCCGCAAAACCGAAAGCCTGCAGCAGAAGGTCGGCGGCGGTCGCGCCCACCGGGCCCAGCCAGTTGGACACCTCGCGCCCTGTGGCGTTGTCCAGGCTGGTGTCCGCGGAACTGTAGCTGACGAGGGCCAAGAGCACGGCCGCCGTGCCGGCCAGCAGCAACGCCCCCGCGCCCCGCATCGCCAGGATGCGCATGAGCCGGCCGAGCGCTCGCCGCGCGTCCGCCATGGCGTCGGCCATTGCCGCGCCGCGCGACCGCGGCTGGTAGACGCCGCCGATCATCCGCCGCGTTGCCGTACTCATGAGAGCCCTTCGCTCAAAATTTCACCCATCCTTTCGAGTGCCGCCATAATGGTTGATAAATCGTTGACGAGGGCCACGCGGATATACGGGAACCCAGGGTTTGTGCGGGGTTTTCCGGCTTCACTTTCTCGTCCCATATAGGCGCCGGGCAGCACCCGTATCCCGCCCTCGCGCCATAGTTTAAGCGCGGCCCGTTCGCCGTCGCCGACCTCCAGCCACAGGAAAAAACCTCCCTCCGGAAGCCGGAAGCCCGCGCGGTTGCCGAGCAGGCGTTGCGCCGCTGCGAAGCGTTCGGCATAGCGCGCACGGTTGGCTGCGACATGGGTTTCGTCGCTCCAAGCAGCGGCCGACGCGGCGATGATCGGCGCAGGCACCTGCGGTCCCGCATAATTGCGCAAGGCGCGGAATTTGACCATCAGCTTCGTATCGCCGGCAACGATTCCGGAACGCAGACCGGGCAATCCCGAGCGTTTCGACAGCGAATGGAAGCTCAGCAGGCGCTCGAAGGGTGCGCCACGCGCATGCAGCGCGCCGAGCGGCGGTTTTTCCCGATAAATGTCGGCGTAGCATTCGTCTGCGAACACTGTGAAGTCGTATTGATCCGCCAGCGCGAACAGTGTTCGCCAGTACGCTTCGGATGCGCAGGCGCCTTCCGGGTTCGACGGCGAACAGATATACGCCGCCGTGGTGCGCTCGAGGATCGTCTTAGGCAGGGCCGTGAAGTCTGGCAGAAAGCCTGTGGCCATGTCGGCTCGCACGAACACCGGCTCGGCGCCGCACGACAACGTGGCGGCCGCATAGCATTGATAAAACGGGTTGGGGAGCAGGATTACGGGCCGTCCCCCTGCCTTGCTCTCCGGCGTGACAATGAACGGCGCTAGAAACAATCCCTCGCGCGTGCCGTTGAGCGGCAGAACTTGTTTGTCGGGATCGATCCCAGGCAAGGCGAAGCGACGCGTCAGCCACCCGGCCGCAGCCTCGCGCCACTCCGCCGTACCATTGATCGGCGGATAAGTTCCGAACGTCTTGGCATGTCGTGCGATGGCCTCGGTAACGAAGGCGGGCACGTCGCCCTGCGGATCGCCGATCGCCAAGCTGACCGGCGGCCGGCCGGGAGCGACATCGTCCAGCAGCGTCGCCAGCATGGCGAATGAAGATGGCGGAAGCTGCGCAAGGCGCCCTGGAAGCACGACCTGATCTCGCGATTGACATTCAATTTTAGCGGCTAGGTCGACGAGCGTCCATGGACATAAATGCGCCGCAGGACGCTGTGCCTGATGCCGCGTCTAGCCGCGGGGTCAAGATGAAATCGTCATCGGTTATCGTTGTAGCGATGTCCTTGCTCTTGCTGAGCGCATCATCCGTCGCCGAAGATCGGCCGCCGCCTGTCGACGACTGGACGAACGAGGTCGTCGTCGTCAGGGCGCAACAATCCGGACCGGCGTTCTGGCACTTGTCGAGAGGCGATTCCGAAATCTGGATTCTCGGAACTTTAGGGCCGATGCCCGAGAAACTCGGCTGGGACACGACGCAACTTGCCCAGGTGATAGATGGCGCACGCGTTGTATTGATGCCGCCCGAAGCGAGCGCAAACATTTTCGAGATCGGATGGTTTCTGCTCACCAACAGTAGCGTGTTGTCGATACCCGAAGGCAAGACGTTGGAGGAAACCTTGCCGCCGGATCTGCGCGCCCGTTTCGTCGCCGCGCGCGAGTCGATCAAGCGCGGTGCGGACCGTTACGAAGACGACCCGCCGGTCGTTGCGGCGCTAAAACTGGAAAACGACTTCAGCAAGGCCAATGAGCTCTCCTGGGATGAACCGCGACAGACCGTGGAAAAGACCGCACGCAAGGCGCACGTCAAGGTACGCAACATCGCCGACTACAGCGCCCTGGCGATGGTGAAGGAGTTCCTGCGGTTGCCGCCCGAGGCTGGACGCGCCTGTCTGGAAAATGCGGTTTCGGATGTGGAGATCCGCAGCGTGCACGCCGTGCCCGCGGCGGACGCTTGGGCGGTGGGTGACGTCAAGGGGATCAAGGCGAATTATTCCCCGGGCAATCTCGAGAAGTGCGCCAAGCTGACTGTCAGCTTCTCGAAGCTCTACGAGCGTGGGGTGAACGATTCCCTGGCCGCGATCGACGACGCGCTCGCCAAGCCGGGCAAGACCGTCATGCTCGTCGACATCGGCTCGCTGTTGCGCAACACCGGCGTTGCCGAAAAGCTCCGCGCGCATGGCGTCGTCATCGAAGGCCCCGCGGAATAATACCCAAACAAAAGGGGCGCTCCTTGCGGAGCGCCCCAGTGCTAGGAAGAGGCGGTAACGGTGGGATCAGCCGTGTACCGTTTCGCCATGGAGGTTGATATCCAAGCCCTCCACTTCGACCTCCGGGGAGACACGCAGGCCAATGATCATGTCGATGACTTTGAGGATAATGAAGGTTCCGACGCCGCAATAAACGAACACCGCCGCAACGTCATAGAACTGGATCAGCATCTGCCCGATATTGCCGTCATATAGCCAGCCCTTGGACGCCGAGTTGATGGCGTTGGAGGCAAAGGCGCCGGTCAGCATGGCGCCGAGAGCGCCGCCCACGCCGTGCACGCCCCATGCGTCGAGCGCGTCGTCGTAGCCGAACAGCTTCTTCATCCACACCGCGGAGATGTAGCAGACGACGCCGGCGGCCAGGCCGATGATCAGTGCTCCCGTCGGATCGACGAAGCCGGAGGCCGGGGTGATGGCCACCAGGCCCGCCACGGCGCCCGAAATCATGCCGAGCACCGACGGTTTCTTCGCTACGAGCCATTCCGCGAACATCCAGCCCAGCGAGGCGGCGGCCGTTGCGATTTGCGTCGCGGCGGCGGCCATGCCGGCGTTGACGTTGGCGGTCACGGCGGAGCCGGCGTTGAAGCCGAACCAGCCGACCCACAACAGCGAAGCGCCGATGACGCTGAGCACCAGATTATGCGGCGCCATGTTCTCGTTGCCGTAGCCGATGCGCTTGCCGAGCACCAGGCAGGTCACGAGACCGGCCGTTCCGGCATTCAGATGCACGACGGTGCCGCCGGCGTAGTCGAGCGCGCCCAGCGTTCCCAGCCAGCCGCCGCCCCACACCCAGTGGGCGATCGGGCAATAGACGAACAGAAGCCACAGCGCCATAAACCATAGGAAGGCGGAGAACTTCATGCGATCGGCCAAGGCGCCTGCGATCAGCGCCGGGGTGATGATCGCAAAGGTCATCTGAAAGAACATGTAGACCGATTCGGGGATCGTACCGGCCAGCGAGCTGACGGCGTTGAGGCCCATCGGCTTGAGGAACAGGTAAGCGAAGCCGCCGATGAACTGGTTCCAACTGGCGTCCGGATTCGGCGTGAATGCGATGGAGTAGCCGATGATCATCCACAACACGGTGATGACACAAGTCGCCCCGAAGCTTTGCGCCATCGTGGCCAAAACGTTTTTCCGGCGCACCATGCCGGCATAGAACAGCGCCAGGCCCGGAATGGTCATCATCAGCACGAGTGCGCTGGAGGTGATCATCCACGCCGTATCGCCCGAGTCGATCTTGGGAGCGGCGGCAAAAGCGCTCCCCGCGGTCGCGATCAGCGCACCGACACTTGTAAGCGCAACCAGCGCCGCTTTCTTCAATTTCGAGATATTCATCCTATTTCCCCTTGTTGATCCCAAATACGCTTCGGACGCGTCCTTCACAGCGCGTCGCCATCGGTTTCACCGGTACGGATACGGACCACGCGGTCGAGCGGCGTGACGAAGATCTTTCCGTCGCCGATCTGGCCGGTCTTGGCCTTGGAAGAGATGGCTTCGATCACCGCGTCCACCATTTCGACTTTGACGGCGACTTCGACCTTGAGCTTGGGCAGAAAGCTCACCGCGTATTCCGCGCCGCGGTAGATCTCGGTATGCCCCTTCTGTCGTCCGTAGCCTTTAACTTCGGTGACGGTCATGCCTTGAACGCCGAGCGAGGACAGCGCTTCGCGAACCTCGTCGAGCTTGAAAGGCTTGATGATCGCCATGATCAGTTTCATTTGCCGGTACCCCGTTTGTTGCTTTGGCCTTTTAACGCTTCATCAAGAACCATGCCGCGGTCGCGCCTTTGCCTAACATGTTGCAATTGCTTGTATTCTCCAAAATTCTGACATACCCCCGTGTGGATAACGGCATATGTTTGCGCAAAGATTATGCGATCTTTCCAATCTGCATATATTTTAGGCATTGACCGTTCATCTCTTGCATGGGAAGCCAGGGCATGACGAAAACGGTCGATACAATCATTGGCGGCGGCGGGATGGTGGGCCTCGCGCTGGGGATTGCCCTGGCAAAAGGCGGCTTGGACGTCGTGGTCGCGGACCCGGTACCCGAGGCGCGGGCGTTGGCTGCGGGCTTCGACGGCCGGGTGTCGGCGCTGGCTTTCGCCTCGGTACGCATGTTCAAGGCGCTGGGTATCTGGGACCATCTGGCGCCGCACGCCCAGCCGATCGACGATATTCTCGTCACCGACGCCAAGCTTGGCGCGCCGCCGTCACCCTTCTCGCTGCATTTCGATCATCGCGAGCTTGGCGCGCCCCTCGGTTTTATCGCCGAGAACCGCCATATCCGGTCCGCTTTGTTTGCCGCGGCGCGCGGCGTAACGAATCTGCAGCTGATGTCGCCGGCGGCACTGGTCGATCTTGAAGCGAAGGCAAATGCCATCGAGGCACGTCTTGACGATGGCGCGACCGTGACGGCGCGGCTGGCTGTTGCCGCCGATGGCCGCGAGTCGCCGATCCGCGCGCGGATGGGCATCAATGTGGTCAGCTGGTCCTATCCGCAATGGGGCATCGTGGCGACGGTCCATCACGAGCGCCCGCATCGCGGCGTGGCCTACGAGCATTTCCTGCCGTCGGGGCCGTTCGCCATTCTACCGTTGACCGGCAATCGTTCGTCGCTGGTATGGACGGAACGCGATACCGTCGCGCCCGCGATGATGGATCTGCCGCAAGCCGATTTCGATGCCGAGATCGCGCGGCGGTTCGGGGCGCATCTGGGCAAGACGCGCGCGGAAGAATTGCGCTGGTCGTATCCGCTGCGTTTCCATCTGGCGCGCGCCTATGTGAAGCCGCGCTTCGCGCTGACCGGCGATGCGGCGCACGGCATTCATCCCATCGCCGGTCAAGGCCTCAATCTCGGGCTCAGGGACGCCGCGGCGCTGGCCGATGTCGCCCTCGAAGCGGCTTCGCTCGGCCTCGATCCCGGCGGCATCGACGTGCTATCGCGATACGAGCGCTGGCGGCGCTTCGACTCCTTCACCATGGCGATGGCGATGGACGGATTGAACCGTCTGTTCTCTAACGATATCGCGCCGCTGCGTTTGGCCCGCGATCTCGGCATGGGGATCGTCGACCGTATCGGGCCGATGCGGCGTTTCTTCATGCGCCATGCCGGCGGCGACGTCGGACGCCTTCCGCGTCTGATGCGAGAGGAAGCCGCCTAATCTCGGCCCAACCGGTCGTCGCCTTTGCGCGCCGCCATCGCCGCCGGAAGCTCCATGTAGAATTTGCGCGCCAGCGTGCGCACCTTTTCTTCGCGCGCACGTTCGGCTTCGCGCCGCGAGGCGAACCATTCGCCCTCGAACACGTAGCGCTTGACCGCGGTGCCGGTTCGCGCGTCCGGTTCCTCGACTTCGCCGACGGCCTCGACTTGATCCTCGGCGACGCGCAAGGTATGGCGGAAATGGGCGAGACTGTCGCCGCGGTCGCGCATCTCGCCTTCGATCCGCGCCCGGTTCTCCGCGTCGAAACGCTTGAGCTTGGCGAAGACCACCGGCCAGAAGCGGTAGAACAGAATGCCCGCGATGATGAAGACGGTGGTGGTGAACAGATTCCAGAACATGCGATCTCTAGCGCTTTGCCTTGGCAATATAGCCGTGGCTTTGCATTTCGAGTAGGCGCGAGACGGTGCGCTGGAAGGCATCCGCGCCTTCCCCCTCGGGATAAAGCTGCTCGGCCGGAACCTCCGCCGAGCAGACCAGCCGCACGCTTTCGTCGTATAGCGTGTCGATCAGCAAGGTGAAGCGCCGCGCCTGGTCGCGCTGCTCTGGCTTCATCGCCGGAATATGGTCGATCAACACCGTGTGATAGGCACGCGTCACCGCCAGATAGTCCGCTGCTCCTAGGGCCGCAGCGCAGAGATCGACGAAGGCGAATCTGGCCACATTCCCCGCGGCGCAAGGCACGTGAAGGCGCCGGCCCAGGACACGAAGATGCGCGGGCTTTCCTGCGGCGCCGCCGGTCAATTGCCGCCAGGCCTCGTCCATCGCCGCGTCGGTCTGCGAGCCCAGCGGCGTGAAATAGGCCATGTCCGATACATCGAGGTTGCTGCGGTAATCCCGGTCGCCGTTTAGGGAGACGACGGTCATCTTTTCTTTGATCAGCGCGACGAACGGCAGGAAGAGTTGCCGGTTGAGCCCGCCCTGATAAAGCCTGTCGGGCTCGGTGTTCGACGTCGCAACCACCACCACGCCGCGCGCGAACAGCTGTTCGAACAGCCGGCCGAGAATCATGGCATCGGCGACGTCCGTCACCTGAAATTCGTCGAAGCAGAGCAGCGCGACGTCCTCCGCAATGCGTTGCGCCACCGGTTTGATGTGATCGCTCTCGCGTCCTTCCCTGCGGATCTCGTTCAAATGCGCGTGGATTTCGCCCATGAATGCGTTGAAGTGCACGCGTCGCTTGAGTCGCACGGCGGCGCGTTCGAAGAACATGTCCATCAACATGGATTTGCCGCGCCCGACATCGCCCCAAAGGTAAAGCCCGCGAGGCGGCTTCGGGCGCAGGAAGAACAGCAGACCGCGCCGCCGGTACCGCGCCAGCGCGCGTGACAGCGCATGCAACATCCGGGCGGCCGCCTCCTGGCTGGCATCGGCCTTCAAGGCGCCCGAGGCCACGGCTTGTCTGAAGCGTTTGAGGAAATTCATGTGCGCCGGGTCAACGTCCGGCAGCCGAAGGCGGGCAGGTCACCATATCGTTTTTTCATCGCAGCTTGGTTATGGAGTTTCAAGCGCCGCGATGGCGTCGGCCAAGGCGGCGACGCGGCGGGCGCTTTCGGCGTGCAGCAATTCGACCATGCGTCCATCGAGCTTGATGGCGCCTTTGTCTTTGTTCTCGGGTAGCGCAAAGGCGGCGATGATTTTCCGCGCGCTCTCCACCTCGTCGGCCGAGGGGGCAAAGATTGTGTTGCAGGGCGCGATCTGGCTCGGATGAATCAGCGTCTTGCCGTCGAACCCGAAGCTCTTGCCTTGCCTGCAGGTCTCCACGAACCCATCGGCGTTTTCGA
>JAGWVX010000084.1 GCA_018970685.1 Alphaproteobacteria bacterium
GGGCCGATTGAACCCGTCTGCCGATACATGGAATAAAAACTGGTGTGTCACCGTAGGGAATGAAAAGAAATGCGCACCAAACACCTTCTTCTCCCGGCCCTCGTCGCTTTCTTCGCGGCACCGGCCGCAGCCCAAACGGATTTACATCTTGATAAACCGGTATTGGTGAACGGCATTGAATCCGCTTGCGCCGGCATCGGCGATTCCTCTGAGCACGATCCGCGGTGGAACGCGTATCCTCTCAAGATCGTGCTGGCCGGCAAAGACGGACAATACCTCGCCGATGCCGATGTCTCGCTGACCCATGGAGGTAAGACGGCAGTCAGCGTTCATTGCGGCGGACCTTGGGTGCTATTCAGACCGTCACCCGGCCGCTATCGCGTCGTCGGAGGTATCGGCAAAACGACGGCGATAGCTACCGCCTATGTAAAGGCTGGCCGCCAGGCTCGCGTAATCCTGCGTTTTCCGAACGTGGGCGGCACGGCCAGCCCGCAGGATACCTCGGTCCCGCATCCCAAACCGATCTCGAATTAAGGCCTGCGACGCCGCCTTGATTTTGGCACCGGTCTGCCTTGCGCTATCGTGCGGGCATAGAAAAGTTCCGTATGAACGTCGGAATGACGTGGCTGGCAACGACCATTTCGATGCCGGTGTAAGCGCGATAGACATGCGCCGCGGCAATCGCGAAAAACAGCGGCGGCGACTTCAGTCGCTCAATCCGTTCTGCAGCTTAATCCAGTCGTTGCCGTTGTGTTTGTAGTAGCCAGGCCCTTCGGGACCGTCTTCGCTGTAATCGCTGACGACGTCGACGTTGTAGTTGTTGCCGGCGTCGTCGTGCACCCAGCCGGTGCCGAGCTGCGCGTTATACGTTCCCGCCATGGTGACATCGTCGTCGTCGGACTTTCCCGTATCGTGCGTGTCCGAACTCGTCGTCGGCCGCGGCAGATCGGCCGGTGGCGGTACCAGCGCGGAAGTGCACCGCGTGGCGGCCGCCACGCTGCCTGCGCTGCCAAGCGAGTGCGGATCGCCGGTAATCGCGATCCGCATGATCAGGCCGTAGCCCGCGGGATCGGCCGCAACGGGAAAGCGATAGAGCAGTGCGTAACCGAAGCGGCTGGCAGTCGCGAAGGTGAGGACCTGATAATAGCCGAAAGTGGTTTCGGATCTGGTCGCCCGAGCTTGTTCGTTGGTCAGCACCCCCGCGCTGTAGAGCGCGAGATTTTCCGGCGTGCGGAACTGCTCGCCGTAATATCCCGCGGCGGCCCCGCCGTTCACACCGACGGCGCCATAGCTCGCTATCATCCGTCCATCCGGCGAGGTGACGGTAAAGGCGGTGCCTTGCTGGTTGGCGTCGGTGACGTGCCAGCCCTGCGGTGCGAAGGTGCGGCACGGACCGCTGGTCACCGGCTGCAGGGGAATTGGATCTGAAGCCTTGGCGGAAATCCCAGCGGACGCGGCGGCGGGCGCGGACGGTTTCTGCCCTATCTGCGCGCCGGCGAGGGAACCTTGCGATGTCGTATCGCCACCGGAGCTCATCCGTCCGAGATAAAACAACCCCAAGCCGGCGAGCAACACGACGACGCCGACTATCGCGCGTTCCTTGGATGGTTTGACGGAGAACCAGTCGATGTTTTTCCAATCGAATTTCGGCAGCTTCATGGTACCCCCCAGCAAAGCAGCGCGCGGGTGAACCTAACGTCAATTCGGCTGGCTGGCTAGGTTATGTCAGCTACCGTTCGCCGCCGCATACGCTTCCACCGCCGCAAGGTGCCGGACCTTCTTCGCATCGTCGAGAAATGAACCTAAGAAGCTATTTTTCGCCAGCGCTACCAAGTCGGCCCTGGTCAACCCGAGCGCCGCCGTCACCGCTTGGAAATTGTCGTTCACATAGCCGCCGAAATAGGCCGGGTCATCGGAGTTCACCGTCGCGCGCAGTCCCAGCTCCAGCATGCGCTTCAACGGATGCCGCGCCATGTCCTTCACCACACAGAGTTTGAGGTTGGACAACGGACAGACGGTCAGCGCCGTCTGTTCGGCGGCCAGCCGCTCCACCAGCCTGGGATCGTCGAGCGAGCGGTTGCCGTGATCGATGCGATCGACATGCAGCAGGTCCAGCGCCTCCCAGACATACTCTGCAGGCCCTTCCTCGCCGGCATGGGCGACAAGCTTCAATCCGGCCGTGCGCGCCGCGTCGAACAACCGCACGAACTGTGACGGCGGATGTCCGAGCTCCGAAGAATCCAACCCGACGCCGGCAATTTGATCGAGCCAGGGCTCGGCCTCCTTGAAGGTAGCGAAACCGTCCTCCTCGCTCAGATGGCGCAAAAAGCAGAGGATTAGCTTCGACGTGACGCCGAGGTTCTGGCCTTCGTTCAACGCCCTCAAAATGCCGCCGGTCACGGTCGCGAAGGGAATGCCGCGCGCGGTATGCGTCTGCGGATCGAAGAACACCTCCGCATGGCGCACACCGTCCGCCGCCACGCGTTTCAGATACGCGAGCGTCAGGTCGTGGAAATCCTCTTCGCTCCGCAGCACGCCGGCGGCGCGGTAATAGATATCGAGAAAATCCTGCAGATTGGAGAAGCGGTAGGCGGCGCGCACTTCTTCGGCGCTCTTGAATGGAATATTCGCTTTGTTGCGCCGAGCGATGGCGAACATCTGCTCCGGCTCGAAACTGCCCTCCAGGTGAAGATGGAGTTCGGCCTTGGGCAGGCCGGCGATGAAAACTGCAAGGGAGTCGTCCATGGCGAAAAATGCCAAGAGGTTGTTGGCTTGGCAACTACCGCGAATAGGCTAACGCGCCGGCAAGATAGGTGCGCGCCACGGCGCGGTCGTCGGCCAGGATCGCCAGCGCAAATAGACGGTCGGCCGGGGACGTCGCTTGCGCCAGGCGCCGTGCCAGCATGGGCAGAGCGGCGGCATCCAGCACCACGAAGTCCGCTTCCTTGCCGCGCTCGAAATTGCCGATCTTGTCGTCGAGACCCAGCACGCGCGCGCCGCCTAGTGTCGCCATATAAAAAAGCTTGGTCGCGTCGAGCGAGTGCCGCCGCGCTTGGCAGACTTTGTATGCGTCGCCCATCGTCGCGAACAGTGACAGGCTGGTGCCTGCGCCGACGTCGGTGCCGAGCCCGACGCGTGCGGCCACCGCTTCGGCCGCCGCCAGATCAAACAGCCCGCTGCCTAGGAACAGGTTCGATACCGGGCAGAACGCCGCTGCGGCGCCGGACTTGCCGAAGCGCGCCCACTCGCCGGGCGCCAGATGGACGCAATGCGCAAAGACGGACTGCGGCGTCGCCAATCCGAACTTTTCGTATACCGCGAAGTAATCCGGACAGTCTGGAAACATCCGCCGCACGGCCGCCGTCTCTTCGTGGTTCTCCGACAGATGGGTATGCAGCCGCACCCCCGGATGTTCGGTCAGCAACCGGCCTGCCAATTCGAGCTGCCGTTCGCTGGACGTCAGCGCGAAGCGGGGCGTCACCGCGTAACCGAGCCGCCCTTTGTCGTGCCAGGCCCGGATCAACGCGCGGCTCTCTTGATAGCCGGTCTCTGCCGTGTCCGAGATTCCGGCCGGCGCGTTGCGGTCCATCAGCACCTTGCCGGTGATGATGCGCATATTGCGCGCCTGTGCCGCCTCGAACAGCGCGTCTACGGAGTCCTTATAGACTGTCGCGAACACCAGCGCCGAGGTTGTTCCGTTGCGCAGCAGCTGATCGAGGAAAAACTGCGCGGCCTCGGCCGCGATTTCCTTGTGCTGGAAACGCGCCTCCGTCGGGAATGTATAGGCCGATAGCCACTCCAGCAGATGCGAACCGCGCGAGGCCACGATATCGACTTGCGGATAATGCACGTGGGAATCGACGAAGCCAGGCATGATCAGCCCGTTGGCGAACCGTTCGACCCGTACGCCCTCCAGCCGCGGCGCCAGTTCCGGCCAGGCGCCGACTTCGGCGACGTGCCCGTTTTCAACGGTCAGCACGCCATCCTCGAAATACTGCGCCGCATCGGCGTCCGACGGATCGCCGAGCAGATGGAAGATCGATGCTCTATAAGCTTGGCGCACCATGGCGTTTCTCTAGAGCGCTACGATTCGCTCGTGAACGATGTGACGCGGTGCCGGCGCCGTATCGGCAATCCGGACACAGCGCTCAAGTGCTGCAACGGCGCGCCGGGCGTCCGTCTCGTCCTCAGCATGCACCATAGCAATGGTATCGCCGGCGGCCACCTGCGTCCCCACTGCAAGGAAGGCGGAGAAGCCCACCGCCGGTTTGATGGCGTCCTCGGTCCTGCGTCGCCCGCCGCCTAGATCGACCACCGCGACACCTACATCGCGCGCATTCATCCCGGCAATGACGCCCGCGCGCTCCGCCCGAAACGGCAAGGTCGCCGGCGCACGCATCAGATATACGTCGCTCCGTTCGACAAAGTCCTTAGGCCCGCCCAGCGCCGCGACCATTCGCGCGAAGGTTTCGGCGGCAGCGCCCGAATCGAGCACGTCCTGCGCTTTGGCCCGGCCATCCTCCGGTGTCGCCGCCAGCTTTCCCAGCACCAGCATTTCGCCGGCTAGCGCCAGAGTTACATCATGTAGGCGCCGCTCACGGCCCCGGCCCGTCAGGTAATCGACTGCCTCGCCAACCTCTAGCGCATTGCCGACCGTCTGACCCAGCACCTCGTCCATATCGGTGGTCAACGCTGTTGTCGGCAACTCGGATGTACTAGCGATTCTTACAATACTTTCCGCAAGATCTCTGGCACTCTTCAAATCCGGCATGAAGGCGCCGGAGCCGACTTTGACGTCCATCACCAATCCGTTCAGCCCCGCGGCCAGCTTCTTCGACAGAATGGAGGCACAGATCAGCGGAATGGACTCCACCGTCCCCGTCACATCGCGTATTGCGTAGAAGCGCTGGTCGGCCGGGGCGAGGTCGCTGGTCTGGCCGATGATGGCGCAACCGACATCGCGCACCACCCGCCGCAGAGTGTCGAGGTCCGGCGTGGCGCGATAGCCGGGGACGGCGCCAAGCTTGTCGAGAGTCCCCCCGGTGTGCCCTAGCCCCCGACCCGAGATCATCGGCACATAGCCGCCGCAGGCCGCCACGATTGGCGCCAACATCAGGCTCACCTTATCGCCCACCCCGCCGGTCGAGTGCTTGTCGAGCACCGGACCGCCAAGCCCGTCCCACCGAAGCACCGTGCCCGAATAGGTCATGGCGCGCGTCAGCGCCACGCGCTCGGCCAGCGTCATGCCGCGGAAGAACACGGCCATCGCGAAGGCCGAGATCTGGCTGTCGCTGAACCCGCCTCCAGTGATACTACGGACGACGAACGAGATTTCCTGTTCGTTCAGTTCGCTGCCGTCGCGCTTCTTGCGGATGATTTCCTGGGGGAGCATCGGTTAGGTTTTCGCGCCCAGATGCGCCGAGCCGAACGACATCGGATACAATTCGCCGAAGGTGACGGTCCGCCGCACGCCGGAAGGATCGCATAGATGCACCAGCGTGTTGTCGGCGGCGAACTCGCGCAGGCGCTGTCGGCAGCCGCCGCAGGGCGTGATGATTTCCGGCCCCGAACCGATCACCAGGATTTCTGCAATCCGTTTTTCGCCATCCGCCACCATCACCGAGATCGCGGACGCCTCCGCGCAAGTGCCCTGCGGATAGGCGGCATTCTCGACATTGCAGCCGCCGTAGAGCTTGCCGTTGGCGCCGCGCAAAACCGCGCCCGTCGCGTAACGCGAATAAGGCGAATAGGAGCGCGCCACCATCTGCTTCGCCAATTCAACCATCTCAGGGACGGGGCCGGTCACCATCGGGACTTATGCTCCATACGGAATCCAGACGTTCTTCACTTGCGTCGCGTGACGCAAGAACTCGCGGCCCTCGCCCGCCCCTATCCAGTCGATCGCATCGCCCATCCAGGTTTGTTTGATGTCGTCTACCGCGGCTTCTTCAATTTTCTTCCGGCTGTCCGCCGGACCGAAATACCACATCGCCTCCACGCCGTGATGCTCAGCGAGCACCTGCGCCAAAGGATCGCGCGGACCGGTGACGATGTTCACCACGCCGCCCGGCATGTCCGAGGTTTCCAGCACCTGATAGAAATCGGTCCCGGCCAGCGGATGCTGTTCCGACGGCACGATCACCACGCGGTTGCCCATCGCTACCGCCGGCGCCCACAACGATGTGAAAGCCAGCAACGGCGCCTCGTCCGGGCAGGCGATGCCGATCACGCCGACCGGCTCGTTCATCGCCAGCGCCACCCCGCGCAACGGCGGATTGTGGACCAGCCCGTCATATTTGTCGGCCCAGGCGGCATAGGTAAACAGCCGCCGGATCGAGGTTTCGACTTCGCGTAGAGCCGCCGCTTTGCCGGCGCCGGTCATGGCGCGGATACGCTGTGCGAACTCGGCCACCCGGGCTGAAAGGTTCTCGGCGCAATAATAGAGTATCTGCGCGCGGGCGTGGCCGGTCGTCGCGGCCCAGCCTTCCGCCTTCGCCGCCGCCTCCACCGCGTTGCGGATGTCCTTGCGGTTACCCTCACCGACATGACCGACGAACGCGCCCGAAGGCGAGACGATCGCACGGCTATAGCCGCCGTCTGGCCGAGCCTGCTTGCCGCCGATGAACATCTTCGCCGTGCGGTCGAGGCCGTCCACCGCCGCGGGCGCAGCTTCCCCACCTGCAACCGCCGGGGTCGCCTTACTCTTTTTCGCGGCCTTCGGCTTCAGATAGGCGAACATGCCTTCGCGCCCGCCCTCGCGGCCGAAGCCGGATTCGCGATAGCCGCCGAAACCGACGGCCGCGTCGAACTGGTTGGTGCAGTTCACCCACACCACGCCGGCCTTGATCTTGGGCGCCAAGTCGAGCGCGACGTTGATGTTCTCGCTCCACACGCTGGCCGCCAGCCCGTAGCGCGTGTTGTTGGAGAGCTGCGCTGCCTCGGACGGCGTGCGAAAACTCATCGCCACCAATACGGGCCCAAAAATTTCTTCCTGCACCACCGTCGAGGCGGGTTCGACTTTGGTCAGCAGCGTCGGCGGGTAGAAGCAACCTTCCGGGCATTTCGCCTTGGGTTGGAAAATCTCCGCGCCCTCCGCCACGCCGTGCTTGACCAGCGCATCGATAGTGGAACGTTGCGTCATCGAGACGATGGCGCCGATGTCCGTCGCCTTGTCGAGCGGATCGCCGACGCGCAACGTTTCCATCCGCGCCCGCAATTTGGCGAGGAATTTTTCGGCGACGCTTTCCTGCACCAGAAGCCGCGAACCGGCGCAGCATACTTGCCCCTGGTTGAACCAGATGGCATCCACCGCACCTTCCACGGCGCCGTCGAGGTCCGCGTCCTCGAACACCACGAACGGCGACTTGCCGCCAAGTTCCAGTGTCAGCTTCTTTTCGGAACCGGCCAAAGCCATGCGAATACCGCGACCGACTTCGGTTGAGCCCGTGAAGGCGATCTTGTCGATGCCGGGATGGCGCACGATGGCATCGCCCACCTTGCCCGGGCCGGTGACGATGTTGACCACGCCCTTCGGCAACCGCGCTACCGCGCAAATCTCGGCAAAGAGCAGCGCGGACAAACTTGTTTCTTTCGACGGCTTCAGGACCACCGTGTTTCCGGCCGCCAGCGCGGGCGCGATCTTCCACGCCAGGATTAGAAGCGGAAAATTCCACGGCACGATCTGCCCCGCCACGCCCAGCGGCGCGCGATCCGGGAATTCGCTTTCCAGCAGCTGCGCCCAGCCGGCGTGATGATAGAAATGGCGCGCCGTCAGCGGCACATCGATATCGCGCGTCTCGCGGATCGGCTTACCGTTATCCATCGTCTCGAGCACGGCGAACGGGCGAGAATGCTTCTGGATCAACCGCGCGATGGCATAGAGATGCCGTGCCCGCCCCGCCCCGCCGAGTTTCGCCCACCCAGGTTGCGCCGCACGCGCGGCACGCACCGCCGCATCGACATCCGTTTCCGACGCATGGGAAATAGCAGCCAGCTTTTTCCCCGTCGCCGGATTGAAGCTGTCGAAATGCGTCTGCGCACCTACCCATTCACCCCCGATGAACAAATCGAAACTACGATTGTGCTTATCGAGCCAGGCCTCCACCGGTGCGGCGCTTTCTGGCGCCGGTCCGTATTCCATCGACTGCAGGATTTCGGCGACGCTGCTCATGTTCAGCCCATGGGGTGGCGGTGCGCCGTGGAGTAGCGCCCGCTGACGAAATGATCCAACTGCCGCTCGATATCGGTGAGAAGACTGGATGCGCCGATACGAAACAAAGCCGGCTCCAGCCAATCATTGCCCAATTCTTCTTTCATGACGAACTGATAGGCCATCACGTCCTTGGCGGTTGAAATGCCGCCCGCCGGTTTGAAACCGACTTTGTATCCCGTCAACTCGCGCCACGTCCGAATCATCCGCACCATCACCAAGGCGAACGGCAACGTCGCGTTCACCGATTCTTTGCCGGTGGAGGTCTTGATGAAGTCCGCACCCGCCATCATGCAGGCCATCGACGCCTTCGCGACGTTGGTCAGCGTGCCGAGGTCTCCCGCTCCAATGATCGTTTTCAGATGCGCCGGCCCGCAGGCTTCGCGGAACGCACGGACTTCGTTATAGACCGCGCGGTAATTTCCTGTCAGCACGTTGGATCGGTTCAGCACAATATCGATCTCGCGCGCGCCCGCCGCCACTGACGCTTCGATCTCCTTGACGCGTAGCGGCAAAGGGGAAAGCCCGGCAGGAAATCCCGTCGACACCGCGGCGACAGGGACGTTTGTGCCATGCAGCGCTGTTACCGCCGTCTCGACCATGGCGTGATAAACGCAGACCGCGCCCGTGGTGATGCCAAGATCGCCGATCCCCATCGCATCGAGCAGATCCTGCCGCACCGGCTGGCGTGCCTTGGCACAGAGCCGTTGCACCCGCCCCGGCGTATCGTCGCCGGCCAGCGTAGTCAGGTCGATGCATTGCACCGCCTTCACCAGCCACGCCGCCTGCCATTGTTTCTTCACAGTGCGCCGTCCCGGCAATGTTACGACGCGCCGCTCGACGGCGCTGCGGTTCACGCGAACGGCTTCAATGACATCGGCGTCGAAAGCGGCAACGGGGTTGCGCGCGCTCTCCGGCGTATGGTCATTCGATGGGACCGGCTGAATTTTAAGCATCTTCCAAGGCTTTCACCGCCCAACTGGCGAGTCAAGCAACGCTCTTGGACGGTCTCACGTGACGCTCGGCAACGCTGCCGCAGCTCCGGCCCGCGATAGTCAGACAACTTATCCCAGTTCTAGCCCATCTTATTCATCGTAGTTGATGGCCGGGCTGTAATTTTTGGCGCCGGGCGCGGCGCTGCGGCCGCGTCGGATGCGGTGGACGCGGCGAACTGCGATTATATTTTCTGGGCTGGAG
>JAGWVX010000085.1 GCA_018970685.1 Alphaproteobacteria bacterium
CCAAAGCCCTTCAGTCCTCGCGAGTTGATCGCGCGGATCGCCGCCGTCTTGCGGCGTACGCAGGCGCTGCCGCCGCGTCAGAAGCCGCCGTCTGCGGCACGCATCCGCTTTGGGGACTGGACGCTGGACACCGGCCAGCGCGAATTGATCGGACTGGATGGCGTCGCAATGCCGTTGTCTAGCGGCGAGTTCAGGCTGCTGGCGGCCTTGCTCGAACGGCCGAAGATCGCATTGACGCGCAATCAACTCCTAGATCTCACCAAAGGCCGCGACGCGGACCTTTTCGATCGGTCGATCGATAATCATGTCAGCCGGCTGCGCAAAAAGATCGAGCCCGACCCTAAGAACCCACGCTACATAAAAACCGTGTGGGGCGGCGGCTACATCTTCGCCATGGACCCGGTGACGGAATGAGGGTGTGGCCTCGCACGCTCGGGATGCAGCTCATCGTCGTCACGGCCGTGGCGGTGTTTCTTTCCAATGTGGCCGTTGCTTTCTGGTTCGAGCTGGGCAGCGAGAAACTCAACGAAAATGCGCTCACCGAACGGCTGCTTGACCGTGCGGGCTCCATTGCCACGTTGATGGGTTCCATCCCGCCGAAGGCGCGCGATACCGCGGCGCGCGCCTTGACCAGCAATATCTGGCATTTCGAACTTCGTAGCGGCAAAGACCTCCCGCAGCCGATGAACGCCAACGAGGAGAAACTGGCCGTCAGGCTCAAGGCAATGCTGTCGCCCAAGGTCGCAAAGTTGCCGGTGACGGTGCGCTTCCGGGACGAGACGCCTGACGACCGGTTGGAACACAAACATCACCACCCGCGGCACGGCATGGCCATCGAGATGACAATTCCAGTGGTGCGGAACACGCAACTCATCGCAACGTTCTTCCGTCCCCCTCTTCCTCCTTGGCCGGCGGAAATTTCGCTGGCCGCGATTGTCGCCATCGTTGTCGCATCAGCCGCCGCCGCCTACATCGCCCGGCGGGTCGCGCGGCCGTTATCTAAGCTTGCCGACGCGGCTTCGGTCGCGGCGGGAGGCGGTTCCGCGCCGCGAGTGCCGGAGGTGGGGCCCGACGACGTCCGAAATGCGGCCATTGCTTTCAACGCCATGACCGATCAAGTGACGCGCACGCTCGAAAGCCAGCGGCAACTTTTGTCGGCGGTGGGGCACGATCTGCGGACACCGATCACCGCCATGCGGATCAATATTGAATTCGTTGACGAACCGGAGCTGCGCGAACGCCTGCAAAAAAATCTCGACGAACTGCAGGACCTGACGGAAGCCGTTCTATCCGCGGCCCGCGGTACTGGCGGTGAAGCGCGCCGTCAGATCGATCTTGCGGCGCTTGTGGAAAGCGTATGCGCGGACCTCGACGATTTAGGCGAACCGGTCGAATGGAACGGGCATGCCCCGGCCCCCATTTGTTGCCGGGCGAACGAAATCCGCCGTGCCGTCCGCAATCTTGTGGAGAACGCCGTGGCCTATGGGAAAAAGGCCGACGTGGCGATCGAGGAAACCGCAAAGGCGTACGAGATCGTTGTCGACGATGATGGACCTGGTATCGCCGAGGCGGACCGCGCCCGCGTATTCGAGCCTTTCGTCCGGCTTGAGGGCTCGCGGAATCTAGACACCGGCGGGTCTGGTCTTGGCCTCACCCTCGTCAAAGCCATAGCCGAAGGTCATGGCGGACAGGTGATTATGGAAAACCGGAGCCAAGGCGGATTGCGTGTCCGCATGCGGCTGCCGCGCGATGCGGCCACCGCATAAGGTCCGGGGCGGAGACAGCTGTTGGGCACTGTAGAGTCTCGTGAGCTTAGGATTGGGGCTGTTGTCCTCGCTGCAGGACTGTCCTCACGCATGGGCAAGAACAAGCTCCTGGTCCCGCTGGCCGGCAAGCCTCTGGTTCGGCACGCGGTGGAGGGTGCGGTGACGAGCCGTGCCAGGCCGGTCGTTGTTGTCACCGGACACTCTGGTGACGAGGTCGAAACGGCGTTGTACGGCCTTGACGTCACCTTCGTGAGAAATGGCGACTTTTCAATGGGTTTAAGCACGTCACTAAAGTGTGGTCTGAAGACTCTGCCGACGGACTGCGCAGGTGCCGTGATCCTTCTCGGTGACATGCCCAATGTGACTTCGGCGCTAATAGACACTCTGATCGCCGCTTTTTCTCCCCAGCAGGGTCACGCAATCTGCGTACCCGTCGCAAGGGGCCGCCGCGGCAATCCCGTGCTTTGGTCCAAGCGCTTCTTCCCCGAGATCATGGCCCTAGAAGGCGACATTGGAGCCAAGGCGCTCATGGATCTGCATGGGCCGACGATCCGCGAGGTCGCCGTATCGCACGATGGCCCCCTATTCGATATCGACACACTGGAGGCGCTGGCGGCATATAAGCCGGCATGAGCGACCCGCTTTACACCAAGGACATCTTGCGGCTGGCGGCCGAGGCCACCGGGGCTGGGCGCCTGCCTGCACCGCACGGCAGCTATAGCGCGCATAACCCCGCGTGTGGCGACCGTTCGACGATCGACCTGCGCATCGCCGACGGCCGTATTGCCTCCATGGCGCATGACACGAAAGCGTGCATTCTGGCGCAAGCCTCCGCCTCAATCTTAGGCGCCACGTTGCCCGGTCACAGCTACGGCGACCTGGTGAAGCTCAAAGCCGAGGTTTCGGACATGTTCCAGACCGGCCGTCAACCGTCTGCGCCCTTCAGCCCGTATCTTGTCTTGCGTGAAGCCGGCCAATACGCGAACCGTCGCAAATGTGTGCTTCTGCCGATCGACGCCGCACTCAAAGCCTTTGAGGCATCAGAGATGCGCGAACCAGGAGGACAAGGGACCTAGCGTTAGTTCGCTCCCCTTCGTCGTTACCTCGCCGTGTCCCCAGGCCGCCGGCGCCACGCCGGAAATGAAGTTGTCGCGCAATGTCACGGCGTCACGACTCATATTGAACACACAGAGCACGCTCTCGGCGCCATGGGTGCGCCGGAAAGCCAAAATCGGCTCCGGCGCGTCGATGAACTCCAATTCGCCCGACCGCAGCGCCGCACTTCTTTTACGAACCGCTATAAATCGCTTTGCGAAATGGAGCACGGATCGACTGTCTTGCTCCTGCTCCGACACCGCCAAAGCTTTGTGCGACGGCCCAAGCGGCAACCAAGGTGTTCCCGAGGAAAAGCCCATATTTTGCGCCCTGGCGTCCCACGGCATGGGCGTGCGGCAGCCGTCCCGCCCCTTGAACAGGGGGTAGTACAGATCGCCGACGGGGTCTTTGAGCTGATCGCGGCGCAAATCCACCTCCGGCAAGCCGAGCTCTTCGCCTTGGTATATCAACACCGTGCCTTTGATGGACAGCAACAGCGCCAACATCAGCTTCGCCAGAGCGGGATCGCCGTCCATTCCGCCGCCGAACCGGCTGACCGTGCGGACGATGTCGTGATTGCAGAACGACACGCACGGCCAATGCCGCGGATGACGCGCCAGCGCGGCGAAATTGTCCTTGATGAACTTCGGGCTGAGCCCGCATGCACGGAGCATGAAGAAGGTGTAGCCGGAGTGCAGTCCTTCGTCCGGCGCCGCGTAGGCCCCGGAACGCTCGAAGCCTTCGGAAAACTCTCCGAAAACGAAGCGATTGGCGTGGTGTTCCACGGTACGCCGGATTTCGTCGAGACAGGCGAGGTTTTCGGGTAGATTGCTGTCGTGGAAGTGATGTTGCAGATTGGCGGCGTCGGCCCACACGGCCGCCGTACGTTCCGCGAGCGGCACCGCTTCGTTATCGGCAAGCGCGTCGTCGTGAAGATAGGCGTTTGCCACATCCAGCCGGAAGCCGTCCACGCCCCGCGCCAGCCAAAAATGCAGCACCGCGAGCGCCGCCGCTTTTGCGTCCGGATTGTGCCAGTTCAGCTTGGGCTGCTGCCGCAGGAATTTATGATGATAATGCTGGCGCCGCTCCGGCTGGTATGACCAAGCCGGTCCGCCGAACGCGGACAGCCAGTTGTTTGGCGCCGTGCCGTCCGATTTGGGATCGGCCCAGACATACCAATCTGACTTTGCGCCCTTGCGCCGGCTGTCGGCGAACCAGGCGTGCTCGTCCGAGGTGTGGCAGAGCACCTCGTCGGTAAGGATTTTTAGACCGCGCGCATGGGCGGCTTTAAGCAGCGCGTCGAAATCGGCCAGCGTTCCATAATCCGGGTGAACGTCATCGTAATCGGAAACGTCGTAACCCCAGTCCCGATTCGGCGACGGGTGGATCGGCGACAGCCAGATCGCATCCGCGCCGAGATCTGCGATGTAGTCCAACTTGCCGATCAATCCGGCAAAATCGCCCTGCCCGTCGCCGTTGCCGTCGCAAAAGCTGCGGATATAGACCTGATAGACAACTGCCCCACGCCACCAGGGCACGGTCCTGCTCACACCTCGCTCGTGCTCGCGACGACCTTTGCGACAAGGCCGTAAGCCTTCGCTTCTTCGGCGCCCATCCAGAAATTGCGTTCCGTGTCGGCAACGACCTTTTCGAACGGCTGGCCGGTTTCTCGGGCAATGATCCGGTTCAGCCGCTCACGCATCTTGATGATTTCCTCGGCCTCAATGGAAATATCGGAGGCTTGGCCGCGCACGCCGCCCAAGGGTTGGTGCAGCAGAAAGCGCGTGTTGGGCAGGCAATAGCGATTTTCTTTCACCGCACCCAGATAAATGTGCGCGCCGGCGCTGGCGACCCAACCCGTTCCGATCATCTTCACCCGCGGCCCAACGAAGCGGATCATGTCGTGGATCGTGTCGCCGGATTCGACATGGCCGCCGGGTGAATTGACAATCACTCGGATGTCGCCTTCGCCCTCGGCGGCAAGCGCCAGCAGCTGGGCGCACACCCGCTCGGCCATCTTCATATCGACTTCGCCGAAGATCAGCACGGTGCGCGATTTGAACAGAGCTTTTTGTACTGGCGAGGACTGCGATTCCGGCAGTTCGATCTGCTTCTTCTCGTCATCGTCTTCGTCATCGAGGCGGAACATAGCTACTCCTATGACAGGGGAGGAATCTGGCGTCATACTAGCCGAGCCGAGCTTGCCGTCCATGTGCTTAAGGCGCGTTAACGGCAGGATGCAGACGGCCGTTCGTCGGGGCCTTATAGGCCCAAACCCCGCGCGCTGTGCAGCCCCAAAAGTGAATTTGCGAGCGGACACCCCTGTGCCGCCGCGCCGCCATGCGCCTTTCCGGCCTCAAAAAGCGGGATCAGCCGGCCGTGGAGCGCCTCTTGCCGGGCACTCGCCGGCGCGCCGATTTTGCGTTGCTTTCCGGTTTCTTCTCCGCCGCTAGTTTTTCCGCGGCGGTCCTGTCGGCTGCCTCTTTTGCAAGGCGTAAATTGCGCAGCTTTTCAATCTTTGCGATGCTGGCGGCGCGTTCCTTTTCGATCTCCCGGCGCACCAGCGTGTCACGCTGCTCGGAGGCGGCGAAATGGTTCTGCGCACGTCGGCGGGCAGAATCGGATTTGTCGTTGGAACTGGACATAAACCTCTTTCATCAAACGGAAAAAATGCCGGAACGCTCGACGCAGCCCGGGAACGGTTCATCTGTACGAACGAGAGACACGCAGCGTTGCGCTTCGAAATTGATACCACGCCGCGCGGCAAAACGAAAATTTGGTGATCGGCAGCGGCTCGCTCCTCGATGAAGCGCAGACTGGCCACCGCGGATTTTGGCTTTCTTGGCATAGAGATCGAAAACAATTTCTATAGATATTACAATAGCTTGTTGACAGATATCAAATCGATGGCGCGCCTAGAGCGCAAACCAGCTTTCAATCTCCGGGAGCCCTATCGGGCCCGCGCCCATGAACGACTGATAGACGGTTGCGCCTAGTATTCCGTCACCTAGAGCGCCGTCTTCTGCCAACGGCATGATGATCCGCTCGCCGTGGCCGTAGTGGTCGACGTGCTTGAACACCATTCCCTCGCCTCGGTACAGCGCCGGTTCGCACACGACGCGCTTGGACCGCGCGAACAATCTGGGAAATTCTTCCGCCGGGTACAGTGCGCTCATCGGCGCTCCCCGGATGTTCTTGCCGAACATTCGTTCAATCTGATCGCCGGCTAGCCGTCCGGTGAAAGCGTCCGCCACCCGATCGTATCTGTAGGACCAGATGATCGAAAGTTGTCCGCTGATCCGAGAGGGGCTGATATCGCTCCAGCCGGGCATCAACCGAGAACCGCGCACGTTATTCCAGTGCTGCGCGACGCGCTTCAACGCCGGCGAGGTGATCGCCTGTTCGAATGCCTGAAAACTCACGACGCTTCGACCCTGCTCCAACGGGGACTCATGACGTCACGCGTTTGCCTAACGCTAAGCCGCTTCCGAATTCCAATCAATCCCGGGTCCTCGGCTTGGCCGTATTGCCATCATGGAAACAACCGCGCGAACGGAGCGCCTCAGAAGTGCTGAGCCTGCCCCCAACGCTGGACCACGGTGCTGGCCAATTTCCCGGCTATACAAGTCAAGACGGGCCATGGTGCCCTGAGCAATTCATCAGCGTCATCGGCGGTTTGTTGTCGGACGCGCTGGGCGGCCTGACGTGTTGTAATCGGTCTTTCAGCTTGCCAGAGCAACGCGAACGCCGGCGAGCGATGCGAAGAGGGCCTCGTCGAGAGCGCTTCCGATCAACGGACATCGCTCCAAAAAAAATCCCTGCAAATCAGGAGCTACACATGACCCGTTTCTCCCCAGGGGGTTACGTCATCGGCGGCAACCGAAAAGATTGAAGCACGCAAGCCATAAAGCTGCAAGCAATCCCAAAACATATATCGGTAGGACGAAAACAACGGACGGATATGATTTCGAAACTGCTACGGCGTCCGCCAAGCCGGCGAGAAAGATCGACGTCGCGGTGGCATAAAATATCAGTGACAAACCAAGGCGTCTTTTCAGGAGACGAATGTCTCGGGATGTCGTTCCGCTGGCCGTTACGAACATGAACACCAAAGCTGACACTCCAACAACAAACTGTGCTGACAAAGAAAATGTTAGTTCAAACCGCCGCACGCCGAGAATCACAAGTATATGTAGGAAAAAGAAGATCATGTTCACCATAAGGATCGCGGCAAAGGCGAACATCACAGCCGTCGCTCGCTGTCTGTTACGGCTGTACAAGATCGCCTGCGGTCCTTTCCGCAGCAGAAAATGTAGTGTGTTGAAGTAGAGATTGCCTTCGTCGTCGGAATACACCACGGCCACTCGCCTTCTATCTAAGTGTATCGTGTCAAGAGAACTTTGGCGCGAACAATCGCGAAAGCGACTATAGCTGTTTATTAGGTGTCGCAACTGTTTGCCGGTGGCAAGCATCACAGCTATTTCGCACCATTCAGCTGTGTCCCACGCCAAAGGCACTAAGAAGGAATTTGAGCACAGGCAACAGACCCAGTCGCTCGCCGCAACGCTCAAGCGGCACCTGCTTGAGGCTCCCGCACCTCTGCAACGCCGCTATGTGCGCGGCCTCGTCTTGGAAATCATCGTGGACCGCGACAAGGCCATCATCGCCGGGTCAAAACAGGCCCTCACCGTGGCAGTCTCCGCCTCAGCCCTCCCGGACCGAGTTCGCAGTTTGGTACGGGAATGGCGCTCCCAGGGGGAATCGAACCCCCGTTTCAGCCTTGAGAGGGCCGCGTCCTAACCGCTAGACGATGGGAGCCAGCGGAGGGCTGCGCTTATAGCGGGCGGCGGCAGGGCACTTCAAGCGCCCGCCCGTTCGGCCAGCGAAATCTCGCGGAAATAGGCACCTTCAAAGGCGGCAAAGACCACAGGCGAGCCACTTTCACCCAGTGCGGCAATCAACCAAAGGAAACCCTCCTGGCCTTCAAAGGCGCGGTCGTGGGCTGACGGCATGGCCTGCCCGTTGGGGTGCGAATGGTAGCAGCCGACAATCTCGTGCCCCGCCACGCGCGCCTCGCGCCTCAAGCGAAGATGCGCCGCAGGGTCGATTTCAAAGCTGTGGGCGTCGGCGCAGAAATTCGCGGTAGGATGCAACGTCAGCGCGCGAACGCAATCAAAGTCACGCACGCCTTCGATCAGCCCGCAACATTCGCGCGGCAAAGCCTCTTGCGCCTCAGCTGCCAGCTGCGCACGAAGCGCCTGCGGCAGAACAAGTATGCTAATCATGGAAGCAGACCGTCACCTTCGTCCCTTTGGTCTCAAGTTCATGTTTTCGCCCACTTCTCTACTTCGGCGCCTGGGCTTGGATGATGCTAATGATGTGCCCGTCGTTGAGGTCGATGATGTCTATCTCGTCTTTCTCCGGCGAGCGCAGATGCAGGACGAGCCGGCCCGGTTGGGTGTCGGCACTCAGGATCGTATAGCCTGGGGCCAGCGTCATATGGACAGGCACGGAGGAGGCCGTCCTCGTAGCCGCCGGTACAGAACCGGGCGCATGCGTACCCCAGCCTTTCACCAGACCGACGATCAGCACGCCGACGCCAGCGACGATCAGTACGGCAAGAAAGATGACGGCACCCAACGCGAAGCGATAGCCTGGTACGGCTTTGGGATTGGATTCGGAGATGTCTGACACGAAATCCTCCGCTGAAGAAACGTGGCGCCGCACGACGGTGACGGACGACCGGTCTGGATTCCGGCTCGATCGCTTCCTGGCCGACACGAACATTGATATGAGCCGCTCGCGCCTGCGCCAATTGCTGGACGCCGGTGCGGTGACCCGCGGCGGCGAGACGATAAGAGACGCCAACCACCGGGTCAAACCTGGAGAAACTTATGAGATCGAGCTGCCACGGGCGGCACCGGCGGCACCTGAGGGACAGGATATCCCGCTAACCGTCGTCTACGAAGACAAGGACCTCATCGTCGTCGACAAACCTGCAGGATTGGTGGTGCATCCGGCGGCCGGCAACCCGGACGGGACACTGGTCAACGCCTTGATAGCCCATTGTGGCGACTCGCTCTCGGGCGTCGGCGGCGTGGCACGGCCCGGTATCGTCCATCGCCTCGACAAGGACACCAGCGGGCTACTGGTGGCAGCAAAGAACGAACGCGCTATGGCAAGCCTCGCCAAGCAGTTTTCCAACCACACCATAGAGCGGGCCTATAACGCGGTGGTGTGGGGAAGCCCCAGGCTCGGCGAGGGCATCATAGACACCCAAATCGGCCGCAACCCCTACGACCGCAAACGCATGGGCGTGCTGCGCGTTGGAGGCAAGGACGCGCGGACGCGCTACCGCGTCGTGGAAGGCTTCGGCGCCCCCGAGCGGCCTTTCGCGTCGTTGCTCGAATGTAGGCTGGAGACCGGGCGCACCCATCAGATCCGTGTGCATTTAACCCATTTGGGCCACCCGCTGATCGGTGACGCCTCCTATGGGCGGGCGCGCCAAGCGCCGCGGCCGAAAACCGCAGC
>JAGWVX010000086.1 GCA_018970685.1 Alphaproteobacteria bacterium
GCGGTCGATCATTACAACACCGGCCATCCCCACAGCCATGTCATCGTCCGCGGGCGCACCGATCGCAACAAGGACCTCATTATCGCCCGCGAATACGTCACCCATGGCATGCGCGAGCGCGCCGCCGAGATTGTGCGCCTCGACCTGGGGCCGCGTTCGGACGTTGAGATTGAAGACCGGCTACGCGCAGAGGTGGGCCAGGAACGGTTCACCGGCATCGACCGTGCATTGTTGCGCGAACAGGAAGAGGGGTTGGTGGAGGCCGTCCATCGTGACGCTTTCCAACAGAGCCTGCGGGCAGGGCGCCTGCAGAAGCTGCGCCGCCTCGGCCTCGCCGACGAAACCGGCCCTGGCATTTGGCGGCTGGCGCCGGATTTGGAGTCCACCTTGCGCCGCATGGGCGAGCGCGGCGACATCATCAAGACGCTGCATCGCGATCTGGCCGAGAAGGGCCTCGACCGGGCCGCCGCCGACTACGCCATTTACGACCCTGCCGACGTGCAGGCGCAACCGATCGTCGGGCGGCTGGTGCGGCGGGGGCTGTCCGACGAGATCAATGACCGGCATTACCTCATTGTGGACGGCGTGGACGGCCGCACCCATTATGTTGACATCGGCAAGGCTGATGCAGCAGAGCCCGTTCCCGAAAACGCCATCATCGAAATCTCGCCCAGGCATGTGGGACCGCGTGCCGCGGATCGCACCGTCGCCGAAATCGCCGCGGCTCATGGCGGGCGCTATAGCGTCGACATCCATCTTCGTCATGATCCCAACGCCACCGCCGGCTTTGCGGAAACCCATGTCCGCCGCCTGGAAGCGATCAGGCGCGTCACCGGCGGTGTCGAACGCGAGGCCGATGGAACCTGGATCATCGCGCCGGTTCATCTGGAGCGCGCTGCGACCTACGAGCGGCGGCTGGCCAGAGACGCACCGGTCGTGGTGAGGACATTGTCAGCCTTGCCGCTGGGTCGGCAGCTCGGCGCCGATGGGACGACCTGGCTCGATCGTGAACTGGTCTCGGACGCGCCCACGTCGCTGCGCGATCGCGGATTCGGCAGGGAGGCGCGGGAGGCCTTGGCGCGCCGCCGGCAATGGCTGATCGAACAGGATTTGGCACGTGAAGAGGGAGGGAGGATGATCTACCGTGCCAATTTGCTTGGTCTCCTGCGGCGGCGCGAACTAGCCCGGGTCGCCGGACAGCTCTCTGGCGAGTTGGGGCTCGATTATTTCGAGGCGAAAAAAGGCGGCCGGGTCGAAGGCGTCTATCGCCGCTCCATTGAACTGGCGAGCGGGCGTTTCGCGATCATCGAGAAGAGCCGGGAATTCACGCTGGTGCCGTGGCGCCCGGTGCTGGAGCGCAGTCTCGGCAAGCAGGTCTCTGGCATTATGCGCGGGGAGGGTATTTCCTGGACGCTGGGTCGACAGCGCAGCGGGCCGGGGATTTCGTGATCGCGCCCCCGACTGTCCCAGTTGCCGCCATGGCTATGATGTTCCGGTTTGAATGTCGGGAGTCGCTGCGATGCGGCCGTTGGTGTGTGCCTCATAGCCGACTGAAGTTGCCCCGAAGCGGTCATTTCACGCAGGTCGATTGGCGCAGTCTTTCCGTTTCATGAGCCGAATTTCCAGCTTTACGGCACGCCCGAAGCGAACTAACTTCGCCGTGTCGGGGATTGCAGGCTCCCGGCTTCCCAAGATGGTCTCCCCATCCAAGTTCTGCCCGACCTTGCGATCAAGGAGGGAGAGCTATGGCCAATCTGTTGTCCGCGCTCGGCATCGCGGGCGCCCTGACCATTATAATATTCACAGGGTGGATTACCGCGGCGGAAGCAGCGCCCCCGCCCCTCGCGCTGGTGACGACGATCGTGCTTCCCCACACCGGCGGGCGGATCGACCACATGGACATCGATCTGGCACGCGAGCGCCTGTTTGTGGCCGAGATCGGCAATGGCAGCCTGGATGTCGTCGACCTTGCATCCCGCAAGGTGATCAAGCGTCTATCTGGCCTGGACGAGCCGCAAGGCGTGGTCTTCGTGCCCAAAGCCGACGTGCTTGCCGTCGGCTGCGGCGGCGACGGAACCGTCAGGCTGTACGACGGCAGGACCTACGCGCCGCGCGGCGTTGTCAAGCTGGGCGACGATGCGGACGATGCGCGCCTCGATCCTGCAACCGGCGACATCATCATCGCCTATGGTGGCGGAGGCTTGGCAATCATCGATCCCGTCACGGCGACGGTGGTCAAGACAATCGCGCTGCCGGCGCATCCGGAAGGGTTTCAGATCGCCGGCGACCGGGCCTTCGTGAACGTGCCGGATGGCGGGCAGATCGACGTGGTCAATCTGCACACGGGAAAGCGGCTCGCGACGTGGCCGCTGAGCGGCCTGTCGGCCAATTTTCCGATGGCGCTGGGCGACGGCGGCCGGATTGCCACGGGCTTCCGAAGCCCGGACGTCTTTGCGCTGTTCGACCAGACCAATGGCCACCTCGTCGGGCGGCTCGCCGATTGCAGCACCGCCGACGACATCGATTTCGACGCGAAGCGTCAACGGTACTATGTGAGCTGCGGGTCGGGCGAGATCGACACGTTCGCACTCAGCGGCGGCAAGCTGCACCTGACCGGCCGCGTCCCCACCGCCTGGGAGGCGCGGACCAGTCTCTTCGTACCGCAACTGGACCGCCTCTTCCTCGCCGTGCGCGCGGGGCTGCTGTTCGGCTCTAACGCTGCCATCCGCATCTATCGGCCGCTGCCGTAGAAGGGGCAATTTCATGGCTAATCCCAAAGTCGCCATAGTCTGGCGTGGCGACCGCGCGACACGCGATCAGGCAACGCCGTCCAACAACCGGATGGCGGCCATCTTTGCGGCACTGGCCGACGCCGGCATCGACGCCGAGCCAGCCGTCTATGACGAGACCTTCGCGGAGGAGGTCCGGGCGCAGATTCTCCAGGCGGACGGCGTGCTCGTCTGGGTCAACCCGCTGGCCGACGGCAAGACGCGCAAAGCGCTCGATGCCACGTTGCGCGAGGTGGCGGACGCCGGCGTCTGGGTCAGCGCCCATCCCGACATCGTCGCCAAGATGGGGACGAAAGACGTTCTGGTCCGCACCAAATCGATGGGATGGGGTACGGACACCCACCGCTACGGCTCGGCCGCCGAGTTCCGAGACGCCTTTCCATCTCGGCTGGCAGAGGCCGGCCCGCGGATCCTCAAGCGCCTTCGCGGCAATGGCGGCCAAGGCGTTTGGAAGGTCGAGAAAGTCTCGCGGTCCAGCGGCCCAGATGCGTCCGTGCGCGTTCTCGAAGCCCGCAAGAAAAGCGTGCCGCACGAGCTGCCGCTCGGCGCATTCCTGGCGCAGTGCGAAGCCTATTTCGCCGACGGTGGAGCGATCATCGACCAGCCGTTTCAGGACCGCCTGCCTGACGGGATGATCCGCTGCTACATGGCGGGGGACAAGGCCGCGGGCTTCGGACACCAATTGATCAAGGCGCTGATTCCGCCGCCGCCCGAGGGCCCGAACGCACCCGAGGCCCAACCCGGACCGCGCATCATGCATCCGTCGAGCGCGCCTCAGTTCGAGCGGCTGCGGCAGAAGATGGAGGCGGACTGGACGCCGCAGATGATGCGGCTACTCGACATCAGCCCCTCGGAGCTGCCCATCATTTGGGATGCCGACTTTCTCTACGGGCCACGGGACAAGGACGGCAACAACACCTATGTGCTGTGCGAGATCAATGTCAGCTCCGTCTTTGCGGTCCCCGACGAAGCCCCGGCCGCCATGGCACGTCTGGTCCGGTCTAAGCTCGATGGGGCCGTGGTGAGCTAAGACACGCCACAGGCAGCCCACGTCGTATTTTGCGTTCGGCAGGCCGCGCCCGTGTCGCTATCATCCGGCCATGAAACAACCATCCGCGCGAGCAATCTTTTGGCCGGGGGCGCCGCTGGCGCTTGCCTCGGCGGTGCTCTTCGGCGCCAGCACGCCATTCGCCAAGCTGCTACTTGGCGAAGGTGTCAATCCCTGGCTGCTGGCTGGGCTGCTGTATCTGGGCTCGGGCATCGGGCTTGCCGGACTGCAACTCGTGCGACGCTTGGCCGGCGTGCCGCAATCGGAAGCGCCGCTGAGGCGCGCCGATCTGCCCTGGCTCGGACTGGTCGTGTTGAGCGGCGGCATCGCGGGCCCGGTGTTGCTGATGCTGGGCCTTCAGTCGACCTCGGCCTCGTCTGCCTCGCTGCTGCTCAATCTGGAGAGCCTGGCTACCATGATGATCGCCTGGACCATGTTCCATGAGAATGTGAACCAGCGTATCCTCATCGGCGCGCTCTCGATCCTGGCGGGCGCGGTCGTGCTGTCCTGGCAGGGCGGGCCGTCCGGCTTCGGATGGGGGGCGCTGCTGATCGCGGGCGCCTGTCTTGCCTGGGCTATCGACAACAATCTCACGCGCAAGCTGTCCGGCGCCGATCCTGTCCAGATCACGACGGTGAAGGGACTGATTGCCGGCGGCGTCAATCTCACGCTGGCGCTAGCCGCCGGCGCCCATCTGCCGACACCACTCGCACTTGGCGGTGCGGCGATCCTGGGCTTTTTTGCCTATGGCGTCTCGCTGGTGCTATTCGTGTTTGCCTTGCGCGACCTTGGAAGCGCGCGGACGGGGGCGTATTTCTCAACCGCGCCGTTCATCGGCGCCGCGCTTGCGGTCGTCCTGCTTTCAGAGCCCGTCAATCCCAGACTCGGCGCAGCAGCCATGCTCATGGGATTCGGCCTATACTTACACTTCGTCGAGCGGCACGCGCACAAGCATCATCACGAAACGATAGAGCACGAACATCGGCATATCCACGACGCGCATCATCAGCATGAACATGGGCCGGATGCTCCCGCCGGCGAACCGCACACCCACCGCCACCAACATGCACCGCAGGTCCACAGCCACGCGCATTTCCCAGACCTGCATCATCGTCACGGGCACGGATGACCAGGCCGACAGAACGCATTCTACACAAGATGCGTCAGGCGCCCGATCACGGTCAAGGTCCGCTGTTGGCGCGACGCGGTCGAAGCCTTAGCTGTAGGAGAAATCCAGAGACGCTCCCACGGCGGCCATTCGACGCCCCCTTGAAAGTGGAGACACAAGGCATTCGGTGATTGCTATCACATGGTCGCGCTGGACCCGCTGCAGCGCCCATACAATGAGCTGTTGGCAGAGTTCCGTGCGATCATCGCTGCCTCTTCCCTTGATCGAGGCGACGTGGCGGAATAGCGTTGACATTGTATGACCGCGACGTCTTAATTTGTCCGCCAACGGCGGCCCTAAAAGGCTCACCATCGCTATTCGGGGCGCCGTTACGCGGGCATGTAGCCCAGTGCGCGATAGCCCGCGCGCCGTTTTGCGGCCATCCGAGCAAGAACCGGGATAGCTTGATCGACGTAGTCTACGACCAGAACATCCCTTTTTCCGTCATGCAGGCGATGGAGACGGCCGACATACTGCGCCAATGTACCCTTCCAGGCGATCGGCATCGTCAAGAACAACGTGTCAAGCCGAGCGTCATCAAAGCCTTCGCCAAGGTAGCGACCTGTTGCAAGGATCAAGCGCTCGTGATCGTCCGGCACCCGCATTGCCGCGCTAGCCATTTTGCGATCGCGTGCTGACATGCCGCCACGCAGTACGACGAGGTTTTTCACGAAAGGCGAGAACCGTTTCTGAAGATAATCAAGATGGTCTTTCCGTTCGGTTAGAACGACGGGTGAACGCTTGGCTTCGAGCGATTGCAGCACATCGTCGAAGATAAGATCATTCCGGCCACTGTCTTGAGCCAAAGCTGCATAGATCGCAGGTATCGAGGGGCGTTCCGCCAACGCCAGGGGCGGCGGCAGTTCAAACGTCGTCAAGCGGTCACACACACGATGCCGGATGCCGCGCTCGGCAGCTTGAATTCTTGCATCGACCCGATGGCGAACAGGGCCGCATTGCATGAAGATGATCGGTTGGTGCCCGTCCTTGCGGGAGACGGTCGCCGACAGGCCCACGACGTATCGCGCCTTCGACCGCCGGGCAACAAGCTCGAAGCTTGCTGCGGACAGGTGATGACATTCATCAACGATCAGATGGCCGTAATCGGCGACGATGTCGGCAACTTCCCCCTTGCGGACGAGGCTTTGGATGAGCGCGACATCGATGACGCCCGTCGGCTTTCTTTTGCCACCACCGATAACGCCGATCTGCTTCGGATCTATACTCAAGAAAGATTGTAGGCGCTCCACCCATTGAACGAGCAGCTCCCGCCGGTGGACGAGGATAAGGGTGCTCCGAGCACGGTGGGCGACAAGCGCCGCGGCCACAACGGTTTTGCCAAAGGCGGTTGTCGCGGCAAGTACGCCGTTGTCGTGGACAAGGAGAGCATCAAACGCCCTCGATTGCGATGGGTGCAAGTCGCCCTGGAAGGCAACGCCCTCAGGCAGTGGCGTACCGATGTCACGATGATCCTGCAAGTCGGCGACGGCGCCGTGGTCTTTGACAAGATCAATCGCTTCGTCGAGACAGCCCCGGGGCAAGGCGATATGCTGCGGATAGAGCTCGGCGCAAGAGACGACCCGAGGCTTGCCGAAAGTTGGTAACCGCATGGCCTGCGCACGATAGAATTCCGGGTTCTGGAAAGCCGCCAGGCGAATGAACTGCGTAATGAGGGCGGGCGGAAGTTCAGTCCGGTCAACGTAAACCTGGTCGGCGATCACGATCTTGATGCGTCGCGGTATCGCAACGTTTATGGGGCGTGGCACACTGCGGCGTGACGGCGACATCTTCCATGGCTCATCGGCATGTTCATCATCGACCGGCAGGCGAACGCCCAAAATCCGGCCCGACAGTTCCGCCTCCTCTGCGATCCTGGCGACCATGTCGGCGGACAGTCTGGGCAGTGACGACAGATACGCCCATTGGTCGTCGTAAGGCCGCAGATGCTTGTCGACGAACACGCTGTTGCCGATCTCGCGCGCTTTTCTTTGTAACGGCAATGCAATCAGATTTCCGAAACCTCCAAGGGGCATCGTGTCCTGATTGGGAAAGAGCCGATCATAGGATGTGAAGCCGATCTCGGGGCGGTTCTCCATCGTCTCTGTGATCAGAGCAGAACCGAGCTGCCTGGCGGTCCTTGCCGAAACGGGCTCGGAGAAGAATATCCAGACATGGCCACCGTTCCCCGATCTCGACCGTTCCAAGGCCGCCGCGATTCCTCTCGCTTGGCAAGTGCAGAGCAGTGCCCCGGCGTCATCCGCCCAGCTTTCCTTGTCGAAATCTGCGGCAAGGAACCAGCACGTCTCGTCTTGCAGCAAAGGATAGACCCCAGCGACAAAGTCACCGGAGCGGGCATCGCCACCGCGCAGGTGCTTTTCGATAACGTCTTCGATCGGCGGGATGAATGCCTGATGCGGACATTCTCCACATTTTACCGTCGGCTTGCCGCAAATCCCGTTCGCCCACTCGTTGGAACAGGCCGGCGAATAGCCTGAACGTCCGGTCTTTCTGTTTTCCCATCGAACCGGAAAGACATCGGGGCGTCCGGCAAACAGGCGGCGGAATAACGCGATTTTTTCGGCCGACGACGAATTATTGGTGACAGGAGCATCGGCATAGGAGTGCCGTTCGGAGCAGCGGCTATCAGATCCCGGCGTTTGTTCAAGGGGTTCCAGCTCATGCACGAGCCCCTCGCGCTCGGCATCCAGATCGGCCAGCCGCCGCCGAATGTGAGCGATTTTCAGCGAAATAGTATTCTCGTCCACCAAAGTCGCAGCTCACGCCTCAAGGTGCAGCTCATGGGTCAACATAGATCAATGGCGGCTGGGGCTTAAGATGCAAACTTTAGGCGCGTCTCGCCACCTTGCGTCCACTTTCACGCACCGCACGACGCGCACGGTGTGCGGCCCCAGCCGGTTCCAGGACGTCGCCCAATCCGCTCAGGTGCAAAGGCGGCTGGTTTGGAAAGCGAACAACCAATTCTAGATCGCCGCCCACGGCCGCGACATAGTTTCGTAAGGTCGAAAGATACATGTCGGCCTGCTTTTCGATCTTGGAGACTGAGGGTTGGCTGATCTTGAGCGACGTGGCGATCTCGACCTGAGCTTTTCCGGCAGCCTTGCGCAACGCGGCTAGGCTTTCCACCTCCTTGCGGAGTTCCTGATAGCGCGCATCGATTCTGTCGCGGCGAGCTTTCGGCAGGGCTGCTAGAACCTCATCCAGTGTCTTTGCCATCTCATTTGCCCTTCTTCGCCGGCTTCTCGGCCTGCAATTGATCCAGATGCTGGCGATAGCGTTCATCGGCTTTCTTGATGAGACGCTTGTAGAAATTCGGTTCGCTGCCACCTGACTTGTCGCCTGCGACCAGCAATATCCCGTCCCGCTTCGGATCGAAGGCAAAGGCCACTCGCCATACGCCGTCGTCCGCCACAAATCGCAGCTCCTTCATGTTGGCGAAGTCCGATCCGTTGAGCGTGTCGACATGCGGCCGCCCAAGCTGCGGTCCAAAATCGCCAAGCAGTTTGGCGACGGCCAAAAGCTCTTCCTGCACGGCTTCGCTGAGATCGCCAAATTCGTCCATGAATGCCGCGTGAAAGCGGATGGTCCATGCCATGTCATAGCTCGTAAACTATATAGCCTTCAGTGCATATTGGTCAAGTATGGCGGCGGCCTATCCCTTTTTGCCGTCATCCTGCGGGTTCCCACGGCATCTTCTGGGGTACCAATCCTGCGCGGCCACAAATAATACGGCTGAACGGCTACAGACAACCGCATCGACGGGAAGCGTCCCAAGCCAGACGCCCCAAACACCGTTCCGATCCCAGCGGGCGCGTCGGACCTGCTACCGATTTCAACTGGTCAGAACTGCGGTGGGTTCGAACAGGGCGCCGGCGGCCTTGCCGGCAGCATAGGCACCGCCGTGAACAAAGCGCCGCGCCGTCGTCGCGCGACTGGTAAAGTTGAGGCCCAGCCTGGCGATTTCCTCATCTACAACCGCGTGCTTGGCAGCCACCAGGTCAAAGCCCGTGCTCTTGGGCACAGACCCCTGACGGGCAGCCTTCAGCGCTGCGAGCTTGGCGGCGATGCCGCTGGCCAAGCCCACCTGGAACGAATTGAGCGCCACGCGGCGGTCGCCACCGCGCAGCGTCCGGTAGATGTCGCCATGCCGGAACGTCGTGCTCTCGGTCTCGAAGGTGATCTCGATCAGGTCGTGTAGAAAACGCGCCGCCTCGACGTCGGCCTTCATGCCGAAGAAGACATAGCGCAGCATGCCGTCAGCACTCTCTTCCGACCAGACCCGGCAGTCGCAGAACCGGGCGAGGGGCTGCATGCAGGAATCGACCGGCGCGCGGCGCTTGCGGTCTGTGGTGACGCCCACCCC
>JAGWVX010000509.1 GCA_018970685.1 Alphaproteobacteria bacterium
TGAAGATATTTTTATTCTACAATGCCAAGCATGTCGTCACCTGGGTGGCCCATATTCGCGGGCCATGACAGCGAGGGTTTGTCGGCCTCCAGTGTCCTGAACAAGACGTTCGCGGTTTCAATTCTTCACCATGGCCGGGACAAGCCCGGCCATGGTGGAATTGTGGTGGTGCGAACTTCAGAATCACGACACGAGTTGCAAATGAGAGTGAGATGATTTCCAAAACCGCGCATCCGCCGCGCGCTTAGATTCTGATTTCATTCGCCGTTTGACGTTCGACTCGGCCGCCGGAAAATTTTCGCGCGCCTCTTGAACCGACACGCTCGAATTACCATATCTCTTATGTCCCCACAGGAGCATTCCCATGCCACACGCCCTCGCACGGCGCGCGGACGCGCGTCATCATGCCCGCTCTTCCCAAACCATCGACATGGCCTGGATCGACAATGTCGTGCACGAACTCGTCCACGCGCTGAAGCGCCAACTTTCCCGATTCAAGAATATCGAACACAGAGCCGGGGCGGCGAAGTCTCCCGCCGCCATGGCGCGCGCGCTCGTTGCCATGGAACAGATGCTCGAACGCCTGCTGCGGCTGGAGAAGGAACGCGAGCAGGCGCGCGCGATGCGGACGGAGAATGTCGACGACGCGCGGGCCGCATTGGAGGCGAGGCTCGATGAGCGGCTTGCCTTTATCGAGGAACAGGAACGCCGCGAGGCCGAGGAGGAAGAGCGCCGCTGCGAAGAGATGATCGAGACGATGGCGGTGACGGGCACGGCTTGACGCGTAGGGCGACGCCTCCTTCGTCCCGCTTCGCGGGGGCGGAAAATCCGTGCGGCCCTCGAGGCGGAACGCAACGAGCCATGTGATCCGCATACGGATTGATACGGTTTGCGACAGGTTCCGCCGCGCCACATTGGGAATACACAATCTTGGCAGCGCCAATTGTCAGCTGCCGTTCATGTGCCAGGCGCGAAGGTGCATGCAACGGCGCATCGCGCGCCGAGCCGCGTTCGAAAAGGAACGCGCAAAGAAGAGGCCAAGTGCCATGAAACGTCTTATTGCCGCCACAATCGCGCTCACGTTCTTCGCCAGCACGGCTGCGATGGCCGACGGCTGGCACGGGCGCAATCACGATGGATATGACGGGCGCCATTACCGCCACGAGGACAACACGGGCGCCGTCGTCGCGGCCGGTATCGGTCTGGCCGCGTTGGCGATCATCGCCTCGCAGAACAGCGACGAACACAGCGGGTATTACGTCCAGGGCCAGTATGGCGACGGCTACGGCTACGGCAACCGGGGCTACTACCAGCAGAACTACGGCGACCGCGGCTATTACGACAACCGCTACAACGACCGCCCGGTCTACAACAACGACGACGACGACGACGAGTAGGTGAAGCGCGCCTCGCCGTTCCCGGCGAACTGAGCACCCTGCGAGGCTCTCCCGGCTAAAGTCGGGGGAGCCTCAGGGTGATGCAAAGGTGGGGACGCGAAGCCGGCACCGCAGTCTCAGCACTGCGTGCGCGCGTCGTAGCCCATCGGATAGGGATGATCCTGCAGCGCAACGGCCCAGTGACTCAACGCCGTGGCCTTGCCGTGATCGATCAACCAGACCGCGGCCATGGGCTTGTTGTCTTCCGGCTTCAGGCCCTTGTAGAGCGGCAGCTGGATCATGACGCTCAGAACGGTCTGGCCCGCCTTGGCGTTGTATTGCGGCCAATCGACATTGCGCGTTTCGACGAAGGATTGGTCCTTCAAGATCGTGAAGTGACAATCGCCGATCCGCTTCAGCACGCT
>JAGWVX010000510.1 GCA_018970685.1 Alphaproteobacteria bacterium
CTACGATCGCGATCAAAACGGCTTATCTTCCCTATCCTCGCCGCCCAATCGCTTGCGGCTCTTCGCGCCGGATGGCGAGATGTGTGCCGACAGCCTTTCCCCCCACGGCTTTTGCAGCGGCCTGCGCCAGCTTATAGAAGCGTGCAAGAGTGCCCCGGACATCCTCGCTCTGCATCGGCACAACGCAGCTTCGCTGTCGGAATTGCGCACCCTTTCGCCCTCCTTGCGCAACACCCGCGGCGAACATTACGCCGATATCCTTCAACGTTTGATGGAGCGTACCACCGCCAAGCTAAAAGACCGCGGGTTTGGCGCGGATGAACATCGCCCTGACGACGCCAAACCGACAAACCACGATCTTAGCCGGTCAACGGCGATGTCGGGGTCGCCCGGTCTTGCATCCACCAAACAAGACCCACCTGCCCCCGCTTCCAACCCGCCGCCTTCTTCGCCATTATCCCTGATTGGAGTTCGGCCATCCCTCGAGACGATATCGCCCGCTGACGAGGCGAAGGACGCGGTGCTGGCGGCATCGCCGGGCGCGCCCCATCAAACCGATGGGATGTCGCCTGCCATGATGCTGCCGGCCCCATCCTTGACCGGCGATGCAAACGGCCTCGTGGATCGGGCGCATGCCTGCTCCGCCGCGACCCCGAGCCCCGTGCCGGGGATCTCGAAGGGTCGGGCAAGGCCCAAGAAGGCCGACACGCTCTTGGCCCCCTCCCGCATCGCGCCGGGTGTGCGCATCGACAAGAGTTTGCTCGTCATCGGCCATGAGCGGCGACTGCGCGACAGGGCCCACCTCAAAAGCGTTGCCAAACTTCCCTGTCTTATCTGCAACCGTCAGCCCTGCCACCCCCATCATCTGAAGTTCGCCCAGCGCCGCGGTCTTGGACAGAAAGTCAGCGACGAATTCGTCGTCCCGTTGTGCGCCGTTCATCACGGCGAGTTACACAGAAGCCTGTCGGAACAAGCCTGGTGGAAAACCCGCAACCTCGATCCCTTGCCGGTCGCCGCCGCCCTTTGGGCCAACCGTCATGCTTGAAACGGCGTTCCGGGAATGAACCACGGACCTGGAGGACACGACACGGCGTCTTTGGTTCAGCAGGCCCGCCGTCAGCACAATGTGGCTCGCGTGAAATCGCCCCCTCAACAATGAGATCGTGCCGGTTTCGATGAAATGTGTCAGCACCCAAGGTGCATCGGGTGTGAAAGTCCTATCTCTGCCTACCCATTCGTTCTGCGTTTGGAAACGACCATAAGATGGAAAGCGGCAAAGCCAATCGGCCGGGTCCGAAAGAAAGTGTCTGATCGCCGAGATAGACGACAAACGCCGTGCCCTTATGTGACCGGCCTGGCCCATCGGTGAGAAACCAGTCGAGGTGGCGGAAATCGTCCGCGGCGACAGACGTTGACGCTTTCACCTCAAACAGTGCCAGCAAGCGTCCTGGTGCTTGTGCCACGATGTCAACTTCGTGGGGGGCTAAACGCCAATGATATAGTTCCCAGTGGCGATCCAAGAAGGGGAGCGACTTTTCGAGTTCGCAAAAGACAAAACTCTCCAGGATGTGGCCCAGCGCGACAGGATCGGCGCCGACGCCAAAGCTCTTGCCGTCTTCGCCGCGCAGCGCCGTCGCACAGCCCGTGTCCATGAAATGCAATTTCGGGGACCTGACCTCTTTGCGGGCCCCGGAGGCCGTCCATGCGCCGAGGCGATGGACGATTCCAAGGCGCGAAAGAACGTCGAGGTACGTGTTGACGGTCTCTTTTCGTGTCCCGAGCGCGCTACAGAGGCTTGT
>JAGWVX010000511.1 GCA_018970685.1 Alphaproteobacteria bacterium
GTCTGGCGGACGCGTTTCGTCGCCGCTGCAGTTGGCAAATAGTTCGGATGCCGTTTAATCTTGCTGGACAATTCCAGCGCGAAAGGGCGCATGTCATGGTCGTGGCGTCGGCACCTCGGCAAGGAATCTCGCGGGCGACGCTCGTGGGTTTGTTCCTCGCGCTCATCGTTCCGTTCCTGCCGCCCATTGTCGACTCGGTCTTTTACGGGGCGGAACAAACAAGTGCCCGCATCGAGTGGGGCATTGCCGTGCATTGGGTCAACTTGGCGGCATTGATGGCCGTGGTGATCCTCGCCGAGCGGCAGTCGCTGGTGTCCATCGGTTTGCGATCGTTACGCTGGTGGACGATCCCGTTGGGTTTGCTCGCAGGCGTCGTGATTACAGCACTTTCCGGTGTTCTCGTGCGTGCGCTGGGGGTAAGCAGCGACCAGCATTTCGCGGCTTTTCTGCAATCTCTGCCGTTCTCTGCGCGTCTGCTCCTCGTCGTAACCGCGGGCGTATTCGAGGAGACGCTGTACCGGGGTTACGCTCTGGAGCGTTTGGCGTCTGCGTTCAACAGCAAGTGGGTCGCGGCCGCTGTGACTGTTGCGTTCTTCACGCTGGGACACGTTCCGGCCGTTGGATTGGCGCATTTGCTTCCAATCTTCATCGTCAGTTTATTCGTGACGCTTTTGTATCTGTGGCGGCGTGACCTCATGGTCAATGTCGTCGCTCACGCGACGATCGACGGCGTCGGACTTCTGCTTGCCCCGATACTGGCCCATCACGGCGCCGTGTAACGCCTATTGGATCCATTCGGCGTCTGATACGAGGCCCGGGGCGGACAGCCGCTTCCCGAAGAGCCGGCCGTGGCTGGCCTTTTTCTTTTGGTGGCATGCGTCGCCGGCGGCCTTGCGGGGCGCAGCGCGGCGTCTTAATCAGATAACAGCGACGCACGCTCTGCTCCCGGAGGGCCGCCATGCAGCACATCCAGACAGCTTTTTTGTTCGATCTCGACGGCACGCTGGTCGATAGCGTCTATCAGCACGTGCTGGCCTGGATGGACGCGCTCGACGAAGAAGGCATCGAGCTTTCCGTCTGGCGCATTCACCGCAAAATCGGCATGAGCGGCGGCTTGTTCACCGATCAGCTGCTGCGCGAAACCGGTCATCCGATCGCGCCCGACCGCGTCGACCGTATCCGCCGTCTGCACGCCGAGGCCTATAAGCGCAACGCCAAGAAGATCAGGCCGTTGCCCGGCGCCCGCGAACTGCTCGCGACGCTAACCGAAACCGGCGTTCCCTGGGCCATCGCCACCAGCGGGCGCATGGAAACGGCGGCCCCCAACATCGCCGCGCTCGGTGTCGATCCTTCCAAGATTCCGGTGGTGACGCGCGATCAGGTGAAATACGCCAAGCCCGACCCCGATCTGTTTCTCGCCGCCGCCGAGCGCCTCGGCGTTCCCATCGAGAATTCCGTGGTGGTCGGCGACAGCATCTGGGACATGCTGGCATCGCGCCGCTGCCGCGCGCTCGGCGTCGGTCTCCTCTCCGGCGGCTACGGACAAGACGAGCTGGAGCGCAGCGGCGCCATCCGTGTCTATGAAGACCCCAGCGATCTGCTCAAGCATCTCGACGAGGTGGGCGGCCGCCGTTGAGCGATGTATCGGTTTCATGGAGCTTGCGGACACCATCGGGATGATCCGTCAGCTGCAGAACCCTGCCGACGGTTTGCGCGTCGCACGAAATCCCCGCGCTCGGGGTCAACGACACAACGCAATAAGTCGCGATCGTCGATATTTTGTTTTATCGGCGTTGCCG
>JAGWVX010000087.1 GCA_018970685.1 Alphaproteobacteria bacterium
GGTTCTCCTTGGTTCGGCTCTGGTCATACTGACATCCTGCTGACAACATGCTGTCAGGAGTGATTTGCGACGGTGCCGTCATGAGACGCGCGGACAGATTGTTTCGCATCATCCAGGTGCTGCGCCGCAAGAAGCGGCCGATCACCGCCAACGACATCGCCGAGGAACTGGAGACTTCGGTGCGCACCATCTATCGCGACATCGCCCAGCTGATGGCCGACCGGGTGCCGATCCGCGGCGAAGCGGGCATCGGCTATGTGCTGGACGAAGGCTTCGACATGCCGCCGCTGATGCTGACGCCCGACGAGGTGGAGGCGGCGATGCTGGGCGCGCAATGGGTGGCCGGGCGCGGCGACGCCGTGCTGTCGCGCGCCGCCAACGATCTGTTGGCCAAGATCGGGCAGGTGATCCCGGAACATCTGCGCCCATTGCTGATGGAGCCGGTGATGAGCGCGCCGCCGAAATGGAATGCGCCGGCCGACAGCATCGACATGCCCTTGCTGCGCAACGCCATCCGCAGGCAAAGCAAGCTTGGCATCTTCTATCGCGACGAGCAGGGCGCCGAGACGCAACGCGTGATCTGGCCGATCGCCGTCGCCTATTTCGACAAGGTGCGCGTGATCGTGGCATGGTGCGAACTACGCCAAGGCTTCCGCCATTTCCGCACCGACCGCATCGGCAAATACGAATTCCTCGAGGCGCGCTACGCCACGCCGCGCGCCAAGCTGAAGGCGCAGTGGCGCAAGGAAATGATGGAGAGGATGGAACGGATGCGGGGCGGGGAAGGGGCACGGGTATAGGCGCGCCGACGCTACTCCGCCGCACGCATCGAGAATTCCGGCGCCGTGTCACCCGCGCGTCACTAAAAATCGCGCCGCGATATCTCCGGCGCGCGAACATGCCGTTCTTCTGCGCGGACTGCACAATAATGCAGCATCATCTGAAATTGTGCGCTTAACCGTTTTATGGTCTCCTGCCAAGAATAAGAGCGGGGGTGTGGGCATGCGCACGATAGACGTCAGGCATGACGGCTTGGGCAAATTTCGCCGCATCGTCGGCTACGGTCTCGTCGAGCAGAAAGTCGCCGCGCAGCATGCCGTCTGGGACAAGCAATGGCAGCGGCGCCGGGCGCTGGAGCACCGCCACTTCGCCGGGCCGAATGCCGCCACGCTGCAGGCGCTGAAAAGACTCCAGGCCGACGAGCAGAGCGAAGATGCGGGCCGCGAACTGCTGTCGCTCGCCACCATCCTGTTGAACGCGGTGCGTCCGCAGCCGGTGACCGAATGGAAGCCGTTGTCGGAGCACGGGGAATTCTCCGAGCTGCCGCCGGCCGAACCGAAGCCGCTGCAGCTCATGCGCGAGCCGCGCAAGGCCGACTTCATGCCGGGTCCGCCGCGCAATCTGGTGGCGCTGCTGCAAGTGGGCCGCCGCCGCCGGCAGCGGGAAGCGGCGCTCGCCTCGTTCAAGGCGGCGCATGACGAGTGGGATTACGCCGTGCGCTGGGTGACGCAGGAGCACGATACGGCGACGAAGAAATACCGTGCCGCGCTCGCCGATTGGGACGCGCGCAAATCCGCTTTCCATGCGGCGCAGGCCGCCGCCGCGACGCGCCTCGAAGCCTTGCAGCGGCGCTATGCGCAGAAGGATCCCGAAGCCGTCGTCGCCAACGCCAATCTGGTGCTGCTGGCGGCCGACCGGCCGGACGGCTTTCCGAAACACTGGCAGATCGACTTCACCGGCGGGGTGACGACGGTCGATTACGAACTGCCCTCCACCGACCAGTTGCCGAGCGTGAAGAAGGTGAAATACGCCGCGGCGCGCGACGCCTTCGAAGCGGTGGGGCTGGCGGAGTGCGAACGCGACCAGCTTTATGCCGAGGCGCTGTATCAGACTTGCCTGGCGGTGGTGCATCTGCTGTTCGCCTCCGACGCCGCGGAAGCGATCAAGGCGGTGACGTTCAACGGCTGGGTCAACTTCATCGACAAGAGCAACGGCCGGCCGGCGCGCGCCTGCGTGATGTCGCTGCAGACCACGAAAGAGGATTTTCGCCGCATCGACCTTGCAAGCGTCGATCCGCAAGCCTGTTTCAAATCGCTGAACGGCGTCGCCAGTTCAAAGCTCGCGGCAATGACGGCGGTGCGAAACTAGGGCTTACGCGCCATGTTTTTCTCTGCTGTCGGCCGGGGCTTCGGCGCGCTCGGTCATGCCGTAATCGCGGATGACGCCAGCGATGCGCAGCCGGTAATCCTTGAAGATTCCGCCGCGCCCTTTCTCTTGCGCCGCGCGGTGCGCCTCCAGATTGCGCCACGCGGCCACCGCCGCCTCGTCGCGCCAGAACGACAGCGACAGCAGCTTCCCGGGCTCGTTCAGGCTTTCGAAGCGTTCGATGGAAACGAAACCGTCGATGCCGTCGAGCAGCGGGCGCAGCTCGGCGGCGATGTCGAGATAGGCCTGGCGCTCGCTGAGCCAGACCTCGAAAATCACCGCGATCATTCTTTTTCTCGCGACAAGAAATCGCCGACCGCAGCGAATAGACCGTCGCGACTCCATTCCAGATGCATGAGATGGGTTCCTTTCGGTATCTTGGCGTCGGCGCGCACCGGATGGGTGATGCGCGACAAAAGCCATTGCGCGTCGTCGTCATTCGTCACGCTGTCCCATTCGCCGCGCACGAGGAGCGTGGGGCAAGGGATATTTTGCGGACGATAAGCGAGCTTGCCCGTCCAGGCCTCTTTCGCATCGCTCATAGGGCCGAAGGGAATTTTGACGGAAGGCGGCTCGCGGTCGAAGGCTTGCGGATCGGTGGCGAGATAAGTCGGTCCCCATTGCTCCAATTCCGGTTCGATCAGCACTGGGGCATGGCCCTGCGGCACGTCGGCCACGAAGCGCGCGTGTTGTTGGGCGATGGTCACGAGATGCCAACACGGATCGGGCGTGCCCGCTCCGTCGTCCGGCGCGTCGCGCTCGACCACCGGTCCAAACAGGCACAACCGTTCGATCCGTTCGGGATGGGCGATGGCGAACAGCGCGGCCGGTATCGTGCCCCAGGAATGGGCGATGATCGAGAGGCGCGGCCGTCCCGTCGCCTGAGCAATAAAAGCTGCAACGCGCGCGATCTGCTTTGCCGCGACCGGCGCGCGTCCGACGGCGTTGCCGGCTTGCGGGCCGTCCATCTCGGCGTAACGCGCGGAGGCGCCGTAGCCCGCAAAATCGAGACCCCAGGCGTCGAAGCCGCGCGCGTTGAGGTCGTCCATCCAGGATCGCCCCTGAAAGCGATAGCCGACTGAAAGGGCCGCGGGGAACGACGCGCCGTGGACGTAAAGGACCGGCGCACCGTCCCGCTTCTGCCGGTGCACCGACAAGGGCGGAATGCCGTTCTCCGAAGGAAGGCGAAAAATTTCCATCATGCTTCGACCTGTCGCAGGAAGGTGCGTTCCTCGCGCAGGATGAATTTCTCGCGCTCGGCGAAGGCGAAATTCGCCATGCTGGCGGGATCCTCGCGCAGCCGCGCGCGATAGGCTTCATAAGCCGCGAGGCTCTCGAAGCCGATCATCGCATGGGCGATGTCGTTGGTGCCCTCGTGCGGCAGGAAATAGCCGAGCAGCTGGCCGCCGCAGGCGGGGATGACGGCGAGCCAGGCTTTGGCATAGGCCTCGAAGGCCTGTCGCTTGAAGGGATCGATCTGGTAACGGATATGGCAGACGACGTTCATCTCTCGCTCTCCCTGGCGGCGAGACGACCCTAGCGCTTGCCACGACGCGAATACTTCGATTACCATCGAAGTATGAAAGAAGGTCCCAGCATCGCCCAGATCGCGTCCCTGGCGGGCGATCCGGCGCGCGCCAACATGCTGGCGGCGCTGATCAGCGGCAAGGCGCTGACCGCCAGCGAGCTTGCCAACGAAGCGGGCGTGACGTTGCAGACGGCGAGCTCGCATCTGGGGAAACTCGAAGCCGGCGGTTTGATCGCGGGCGTCAAGCAGGGCCGGCACCGTTATTTCCGCCTGTCGGGCGGCGACGTCGCCGAGATGCTGGAGAGCATGATGGGTGTCGCGGCGCGCGCCGGCCATCTGCGCACGCGCACCGGCCCGAGCGATCCGCTGATCCGCAAGGCGCGCGTCTGCTACGACCATCTGGCGGGCGAGATGGGGGTACGGCTGTTCGAAAGCCTGACCGCGGCGGGAAATCTCGCGGCGCGCGACGGCGAAGTGCGCCTGACGCGGCGCGGCGAAAGCTTCACGGCGGAATTCGGCATCGATCTCGCGGCGCTGGCGTCGCAGCGCCGGCCGCTCTGCAAGACCTGCCTGGATTGGAGCATGCGGCGCCATCATCTGGCGGGCAGCCTCGGCGCCGCGCTGCTCGAACGGCTTTACGCGCTGAAATGGGCGGCGCGCGACAAACACGGCCGCGCCGTGATCTTCAGCCGCAGCGGCGAAGCGAAATTCGCCAAACTGCTGGCGCGATAGCTACTCCGCCTTCTTCAGCATGGCCTGCGTGTCGGCGGCATCTTTCTGCGCCTTGGCGAGATCGGTTTCGGCAATGCCGGTTCTCGCTTCGGCGGCGGCGGCCTGCAGCGCCGTCTTGGCCGCCGCGCTCTTGGCGTCGGGAATGGCGCCGCTGCCGGCATGGGCGCAGGGATCGAGCTCCTTGGCGTCGAAACCCATGCCGCTCGGTCCCACCAGGCAGTTCAGCGTGTGGTGCAGATGCATGTGCACGGTCGCAAGATCCTTGCCCGCAGCAGCGAAACCGGCATGCGTCGCCGCGGTGACGATCTCCGATTGCGCGCTGGCTAGCGCCGCCGCCGGCACCAGCAGCGCAGCGGCGGCAAACGAAAGCAGCATCGACTTCTTCATGACACGTCCTCCCGAAAAAAGGCCGGCCGGGCCGCTACCAGCGCAAGCTGAAACGGCCGAGCACGGCGCCAAGCGCGCCCACCATAATGATGCCTAGCGTATACCAGATTGCGAGGAACGGCATCCCGGTTTCGGTGCAATGGAAGGCATAGATGAAGGCGCCCGCGCCGCCCGCCAGCAGTCCGCCGGCGGCGCCCGCCAGCACCGGCCCGGTGGGGGCCAGTTTCCGCAGCGCCCAGAAGACGCCGGCGAAAACCGGCAAGGAGACGACGACGATGCGCCACGGACAGATGTCGTAGGATCCGCCATAAAGCATCTGCGCATGTTCGCCGGGCCGTGCCGCGCTCCAGGACCATAGGGCGATGACGCCCACGGCCAGGAAGGGAAGCAGCATCGCGGCGGCGCGCGCGGCGGATTTGGCGCCCGGCCGCCCGAGGCGTTCGACCGCGGCCAACGCGGCGATCGCGAAAATCAAGGTGTAGAAGAACTTCACCCAATAGGCGCCGGTGGTCATCGCGGCGGCCAGATCGGGGCGCGGGCCCAGCCACGTCAGCATCAGGAGGGCGGACACGGCCGCGCCGCCGCCCAGCCCGAGCGCCAGCGTGCGCAGCACCGTGCCCGGCGCCACCGGATCCGCGCGTTCGGCCAGACGTTCGATCAGCGCCTCGGTCTTCATGGCTCGCGCCCGATCATGGCTGCCAGCGTTTTCAAGGCGCGGTGCACGCCGACCTTCACCGCCGATTCCGACAGGCCGGTGCGCTTCGCCGTTTCCGCCGTCGAGAGGCCCTCGATCTTGACGTGTCGCACCAGACGGCGGCGCGACTCCGGCAGGGCGGCCAGCAGCTTTTCGACGTCGCGCGCCGCATCCGAGGCTTCGGCTTCTTCCTCGGCGAACACCGCGTCCGCTTCCTCGAGCGGCAGCGTGCGGCGGATCTTCGAGCGCCGGTAATGGTCGATCAGCTTGTAGCGCGCGACGGCATGCAGCCAAGGGGTGAAGGGCTGCGAGGTGTCGTAGGTGGCGCGGCGCGCATGAATGGCAATCAGCGTTTCCTGCACCAAATCCTCCGCGTCCGCGCTCTGCCCCACGCGGCGCGCATAGTAAGCCCGCAGATGGGGGGAGAGCGCGGTCAGCAACGCGCGGTATGCCGCCGCATCGCCCGCAAGCGCAGACAGCATCAGTGCCTTCAGCCGCGCTTCGGCGTCGCTCATATCGGCGTCCTGAAATGAATTCGCACGCAGAGGGCCGTCCGTTACACCGCGAATCCAGTGTAACCGAAGTCCAAGCTCCTCCGAACTAGCGAGTACACAACCACTCACCATACGGAGTTGACCATGAAAACCCTAGCCCCAGGATGGAATTTGCTCGCCGCCGCCGCTCTTGCCGGAGCGCTGGCCGCCGGCGCCGCCTTTGCCGACGGCATGAACGGCCCGGAGAATTCGTCCATGTCCCATACCGATTCCATGTCGTCGGACCATATGTCGTCCGATCACATGTCCGGCAATGCGATGTCGTCCGGCCAAATGGCGACGCACGCGATGTCCGGCGATCACATGAAGAGCGGCAAGAAGAACAAGAAACACGCCATGAACCACAACGGTATGAAACATGACGGCATGGCGCATACGGATGCCATGAGCGGCGGCACGGGTCACTGACCGTTGCCGACGGCGGGCGGGCTGCCTTCGCTTCAGCATGCGCGAAGGCGGCCGCCTTTATTGGAATTGATGCGGCCGTTCGTAGACGAGGGTCGCCCCGTCCCACACTTCGATCCGCTTCAATCCTCTTTCCTTCATCGCATGCGCCAGGATCTTGGCTTGCAGGTCGTTGGCGCACTCCGCCGCGATTTTCGCTTCCAGGGTTCCGTCGCCGTTGCGATAGCAGATTTCGTAGCTCGGCATAGGCTTGTCTCCATCGACAATCAGATGCCCCCGTGGCTCTGCAATACCTTGTGCCACACCTGCTTAAATGTCGAATGACAAATCCTTTGTAATTCATTGAAATCTTTCGTTGCTTGGCCGTTTTGCGGACTCGTCGCGAGGCTGTCGCAAAGTCTCGCCTGTGACCTTTTGTTGACATTGTTCGCGACGCTTCCCACATCTTTGGCGAAGGTAGGAGGGATGAGCCATGGCAGATGCTTCCGGAAGCGCGCCCGTATCGGCGACGGAGTCGGCGCGAACGCTGACGATCATCATCTATCTGCTTTATCTGGCGGCGCTGGTGAACGGTCTGACCGCCATCGTGGGAGTGGCGCTCGCCTATGCCAAACGCGAGGACGCGCGCGGTACGCCCTATGACGGCCATCTCTCCAACGCCATCGAGATCTTCTGGGTGTTCCTGCTGGGCATGCTGGTGGCGGTGCCGCTGTGCTTCGTGGTGATCGGCATTCCGCTGGTGATCGGCCTGTATATCTGGGTGATCTTCCGCACCGTGAAGGGTCTGGTGCGGGCCATCGACGGCCGGCCTTACAATTATTAGGCGCGCTGCCGCTTGACGATGTAGGCCACCGCCATCACCGCCAGCGCGGCGGCGAAACCTACGGGCGGAATGATATAGGCCAGCCACGGCGCCACGGCGGCCGAAGTGAAGCTGTCGCCCATCGGTACGCCCCAAAAGGTGCAGCTGCCGCCGCCTTCGTCGACGTGACAGCCGGGATAGACCGCGCTCATCACCACCAGCACCGGAAGGAACAGGGCGATGGTGGGGCCGCCGAACACCCCGATGAAGGCGCGGGCCGGGCTGCGCGCCATGATGGCGGCCAGTGCCACCATCAGCGCCAGCGGGATCAGCGCCGTCGCGTTCATGCCCAGGATCCAGGAAATATCGAGCGCGTGCTTGAAGAACGCCCCCAGTTCCGGAAGCCGGCTGCAGGCGGCGGCGCCCAGCACGCAGCCGTCATAACGGCCGACACCGAGAATCGCGGCGGCGGCGGCGGCCGGCGCGGCGAAAGCCGACAGGCCCAGCAGCCAGACCGTCTTCGCCAGAGGATGTCCGTTCTTCCGCAAGGCGCCCCCCCACGGCTTTATTCGTCGAACCGGCGCATGGCCAACACGGCGGCCTGCGTCGGCGGCTTGGGCCGCGGGCGCGCGAAGCACCAGCCGAGAATCCCCAGCACCACCGTCAGCGCGAAGGAAATGTCGGCGATGCCGTAGATCAGGTCCGGCACGCCGGCCGCCGTGTGAAAACTCATGCCCATCTTCGCGCCCCATAATACGCAGCTGCCGATGCCGTCGGTGCTGACCGGGCAGCCGTCATACTTCGCCGTATAAACGGCCAACATCGGCAAAACCGGCGCGAGAATCGGCAACAACAGCATGCTTAGGGTGCCAAGCAGCGGGCGGTGGGCGGTGAACGCCGCCAGCGTGGCGATCAGCGACAGCGCAATGAGCAAAAAGGCGCTGGTGCCGATGATCCAGGACAGCGATAGGGCGTCGCGCAGGCCGCCGCCCAGCATCATGCCGCGGCACAGTTCCGGGCCGGGCGCGCATTGCACGCCGAGCGCGGTGCCGCGGACGATCCAGACCAGCAGCGCGGGACCGAGCAAAAGCGCAACGCAGACGCTCCAAACGGTGAGCGCCGCGTTCTTTTTTGGGGTCTGGGCGTCTCGCTCCTGCATGCTCCTATGTTAGGCACATTGATGCGCCAAACGGCAAAAATGATTAAGCCATGATTAACATTGCGGATTGAGCGCGGTGCGTGAAAACACGATAAACCCTGTGTAAGACGCAACTTTTGGTTCCCTCGCGGCAACTCGCTATGAGGTCCTTCCCGTGATAGTAGAAACGGCATCTGCGGAACGGGCGGTATGCGGAAAATTCTTCTCCTCTCGGGCGGCTGGTGTCTGGTGGCCGTCGGGATCGTGCTCACACCGGCGCCGGTGCCCGTCCCCCTGATCGGCGTGCTGCCGCTGCTTGCCGGCTGCGCGATCCTGTCGAGGCATTCGAAGGGATTCCGCCGCGGGCTGCAGCGCCTGCGCCATCGCTGGGATTTCCTCTCGCATTGGCTCGAGCGCATGCACCATCGCTTTCCCGTGCATGTGAAGACCATGATCCGGCGGACGCGCCCGCATGCCCTGCTGCGGCTGGCGCGGATGCGCCTGCGCCATCACGCATGACGGCGATCCCTTTCAACCGCGATTTCAGCGCGCCTTACGGCGACGCGATACGCCTCAGCCCTTTGGTGCGGCGCGTGCTGGCGAACAATCCGGGGCCGTTCACCTTCATGGGCACCGGTGTCTATATCGTCGGCGCCGACGAGGTGGCGGTGATCGATCCCGGCCCGCTGCTGCCGCAGCATCTCGAAGCCTTGAAATGGGCGCTAGCCGAAGTCCGCATCAGCCACATTCTGATCACGCACAGCCATGCCGATCATTCGCCCGCCGCGCGCGTCGTGAAGGAATGGACCGGCGCGCCGGTCTACGCTTTCGCACCGCATCCGCCGCGCAGCGAAGACGGCGTGCGGGTGGAAGAGGGCGGCGACCGCGATTTCGTTCCGGATGTGCGGGTGAAGGACGGCGAGACGAT
>JAGWVX010000088.1 GCA_018970685.1 Alphaproteobacteria bacterium
GCAGCGCGAAGGCGGGCGCAGAGCCGGGACCTACGCCGACGCCTCTCGGTGGATCCCGGGTCTCCCCCGGATCAAGTCCGGGGTCGCCCGGGATGACAGGCGACGTCGATTCCATCGGAAGACAACGGGCTCTAGTCAGCCACTCAGCAGTTTAATGATCGTTCAATCCGCCTTGACGGAACCAACGTCAGGCGGTACCTGACTGTCAGGTTATACCTGACGGAGGTGTAGCGTGCCTGAAAAGCTCCATTGCTCGTTCTGCGGAAAGTCGGAGAAGGAAATCAAGAAACTCGCGGCTGGACCTGCAGGAATCTTCATCTGCGACGAATGCGTCCACATCTGTCATGCAATCATGCAAGGCGAAGACCCTGGCCTTAGCCGCGCATTCGATCCGAAGACGTGGCCGAAAGAGCGACTGCTGGCTCTCCTTGGCCCACTCAACAAAACGGCCGACGCATATCGCGAACATTTGCAAACGGTCGTGGAAACGTTGAGGGCGCAAGACGTGAGTTGGGGCGACATCGCAAGGCGCTTGGGCGTATCGCGTCAAACTGCATGGGAACGGTTTGGCTAGAGCGGTATGGTTTTAGGTGTGTTCGAACAAACAAAACGTGTCATCCCGGCCAAGCAACACTGCCCTCTCCGTGGGTCCCGGACAGCCTCGCTTCGCTCGACTTCCGGGATGACAGGTTTTGGTTCGAACGAAAATCATCGTGCTCTAGCGGAGTTATCAGCCGCGCAGAACTACTGAATCATGCAATGGCGGACCGAACGCGTGCCTCCCCCCGGAAGCGCTACGCGGCGCCGATCTGTTCGAACATCCAGGCGACTTCGACCTGCGTATTCTTCACCGCTCCCGTCAGAACGAGCTGCTCGCAGCGGCGCACGATGTCGCCGCCCAGATAAACGCTTTCCTCGACCGCAATCGGCGCGCCGGAACGGAACCGCCAGCCCTCTCCGTTCGGCAGCTTGAGGATCACGTCGCCGCTCTGCGACCGCGACACCCGCACGTCCGGATGAATGTGAAAGCGCACCGCGAAGGGAAGCGAACGGCCGGCGTGGCCCTTCTGCGGCAACAGCTTATCGGCGCCGGTCAGCGCCAGGCCCTGCGGCGACAGCGTCAGAACACGTTCGTGGACGATGCCGAAGGCGCGAAGATAGCCGTCATGGCGCGCTTCGACGCTGGCGCCGTTCGCCGTGTCCGTCCGCCGCACGCCAATCTCCGCGCCGCCGCCATACAAACGCGGTCCCAGCAGGTTGCGCATCCATCCCTCGGCAAGAACCGTCGCCGTCGATGTGTCTTCGAGCGTCAGCGTCGAATGCGCCGCCGTGGTCCTTAACGCGCTCTCCCACTTGCGCTGGCCGGAAGCCGCCGCCGAACCGCAGTTGACGACAATGCGCTGCGCGGCCGCGCTCAGCTCAAAGGCCAAGCAGCCGGCATGGGCATTGGCCGCAAACGCGCGCGGCGGCGTTCGGCCGCAATCCAGCAGCACGAGCGTGCGCGACGCGGATAAGCGCTGGTAGCCGGAATGGCGGGCGTGAGAGAAAGGCTGTCCCCGCACCTCGTCGCGCGACAGAAGACCCGAGATCATTTTGGCGTCGCCTTCCGAACCGCCGTTGAACAACGCCAGTGCGCCGTCCCCGTGCCGGAAAAAGCGGATCATCGGCGCCATGCGGTCGTGCGCGCTGCGCAGCGCCTGCGGCGCGTCGTGCCCGGTGGCGGCAAGCGCATCCATGACCATCACGACGTGGCGATAGGCGTGGACCAGCGCCTCGGGCGAACGGCTGACATGTCCGCCGTCGGGCAGGATCTGACGCGCGATCTCTTCGCCGAGACGTTCGAGGCCCGTTTCAAGGCGGCGCGGACTGTCCAGCAAGCATATGCCGGACAGCGCCAAGGCCGCCGCCGCTTCAAACCGAGGCAAGCCGTCCGGCGCCTCTTGCGCGATGCGGGCCAGCATCCGCGACTGCTCGCGCAAGGTAACGAACACTTTCGAACGCCACAGCATGTCGGAGTTGGAGAGCACGAACCGGCCGTGGCCGAAAATATGGACGAGACGCCGCGCCATGACGTGCGGCAGCCATGCCGGCTCCGTATATCTGGCGTGGCGTTTCAGCCATTGGCTGATGAGATTGGTCGCCAGCGTTCGCGCGGCCTCTCCGCCCGCGGCGGAAAGCGGCGGCAGCCAGGCGAAACCGTGCAACGCCTCAGCCCATTCGCGCGAGGGCGCGGGCAGATCGAAAACCGAACGGTCCACGACCTCGACGGTTTCGCCGTTGAAGCGGAACTTTCCGCGCAGCAGCGCGTCGGCGTCTTCCAAACGGCGCGGCAGGACGTCATACGGATGAAAGGCGATCCGGTCGGCGAGCGTGCCTTTTAAAAACCGGCGATAGAGCCACGTCCGGCGGCGCCAGCGGCGCAAGCCCGAACCAGCCCGCCGAAACACGGCCAGCGCCGCGTCCCGGAAAAAAGACAAAGGCGGCATCGGCCGATGTGCGGAACTGGCGGCCACACCCTTATCCTCGCAACGCGGCGATGTTGGCCGCGTAGTTCTTCGCGCCTCCCTTGAACACCGCCGTACCGGCCACCAGCACATTGGCGCCGGCCGCGATCACCTGCTTTGCCGTCTGCGGATTGATTCCGCCATCGACCTCCAAGGCGATCTCGCGGCCCGTCTTGGCGATGCGGTTCGCCGTCGCCTCGATTTTCTTGAGCTGGCTGGCGATGAAGGTTTGTCCGCCGAACCCCGGATTGACGGTCATGATGAGGACAAGGTCCACCAGATCCAGCACCGGATCGATGCGATCGACCGGCGTGCCCGGGTTGAGCACGACGCCCGGCTTTTTTCTCAGGCTCCTGACGACCTGCAGCGTGCGGTGGATATGCGGCCCGGCCTCGGGATGCACGGTGATGCCGTCGGCGCCGGCATCGGCGAAGTCCTCCAGAAAAGGATCGACGGGCGAGATCATCAGATGCACGTCGAACGGTTTTTTCGCGTGCGGCCTCAGAGCCTTCACCACCGGCGCGCCGATCGTGATATTGGGCACGAAATGGCCGTCCATCACGTCGACGTGGATGAGATCGGCCCCGGCCTGCTCGACAGCCTCGATCTCGGCGCCAAGGCGGGAAAAATCGGCTGCCAGAATCGAGGCAGCGATGCGTATGGAGGTTGCCATCAGGCGGCATTAAGTGCCGGATTCGACTGCCCGCCGCAAGGCAAGGACGAGATTTCCCCGCTCCGTTAACAACAAAACAAAGGCCGGCACCCAGATCAGGCGCGACTGATAACGGTCATGCGGGCCGGAGAACAAACCGCAGACCATGGCGTTGCCGACGAGCGCGAGAAACACGAAAGCCGGCAGCGACGCCCGGTGCCATTTCCGGCGCCTGGCGGCGTTGCGCAGAACGAAGCCGAGCCAGACGAGCGACAACAGCGCCAGAGGATAATGGACGACGTTCACCGCAATGAAGCGCAGGATCCCGCGTTGCTGCCGGGCGCCGAGATAGTATTTGTACTGGACCGGCATGAAATTCTTGAACTCCGGATCCAGCACCCATTGCTGGGGCGTAACGCCGTCGCCGGTGCGGAACATCCAGAACTGGCGAAACGCATCGACGAGCCCGGTGCCCAAACTAGCGAACGGGTGACGTGCAAGGCTCTCGGCCGTGATGCGCCGCGCCTCCTTTTCCATGCCCTTGAAGCGTCCAAGTTCGTTGAACGGGCTCTCCGGTCCCCATAGGAAAGCGTCGGCCGACGGCGGCAGGCGGTCCTTGTAGGCGCAGAGCTTGAAGTGCTCGGCCGGGCAGACGGCATCGAGCGTCGGCTTGACGATGCCGTCGCCCATCAGGCGCGCCATCAGAAAGGTCGATCCGGACCGGCTGACGAATAGCTTGTGGGTCAGCGAATAATTCGCGGCGAACACCAATCCGACCCCGAGGACGAAGCTCAACGCCGGGAGCGCGACATTCGTCCGAGGCAGATCCACGCGGCGGAGAAGAAGACTCGCGCCCTTCAGCCCGACAAGGGAAAGCACCAGTCCTGCCGATAACCCCAGGTGAGAAGGATGAGCCGCCGTGGCGAAGGCGGCGACGCCGACCAACAGCATCGCCCGCAACCAGCCCAAATGCCGCAGGTGAAAAGCCAGGGGGTAAAGCGCCAGCACCAGCACCGCCGTCATGCAATCGGGTTCGATCTGGCCTGCGTACCAAGAGACGCTGGTGAACAGCACCAGAGCGGCGCCGATGGAGAGCAGTTCCCAAAGGCCGGTCCGGGGACGCACGGCGCGGGCGAATTCGGTGACGGCGAACGCCGTGAGCAGACATTGCACGACGGCCACGTACCAAAGGCTTTCCCGTCCGCCGAGATAGGCCAGAAACAGCGAATAGACCGCCGAACGCTCGGCAATGAAGATATGCGCGAAGCCCTCGAGCACATAGGCGCCGGTATCGAAGAAGACGATCGGAAAGCCGTTCCACAGGGCGGCGAACAGGAAAATCGGACACAACAGCGCGACGGCCGCCAGTTCGGGCCCGAGCCTGCTCAATGGAGCCGCGGGAAAACGCAGCGGCGATCTGCCTAGCCGAACAGCCACCCTAGTGTCCCGATTCTGAAATTCGCTGTATCTCGATATCGGCATCTGGCGAATTTCGGAATCGAAAGGACACGAGCAACTTATTGAATCCTAGTGTCGTTTTGGTTTTGAGGTTCGCTCGCAGTCCGACTGTCGGCGATGTCGCGAACTTCAAGACCACGGCACGAGGAGATTCTGCAACCCCTCTCTGCGAATCGCTCATGCCCAACGCTGAAAAACACCCGCCTGCGACCGACAGTGCCGCAACACCTGCGAAACCGCAAATGCCGCTTTAACACCAAGTTTGGACCGCGTTTCGGTTGACTTAGGGGCCGGCAAACCTACACTCCGGCCCGGTTTTGCCCCTCTTTCCTTCGAGGACATTCATGGCGGATACCCCGCAGAAAGTGGTTTCGCGCCCGCTTTCGCCCCATCTCGGCATCTATCGCTGGCCCATTACGATGGCAACGTCGATCGTCCACCGCATGACGGGCGTGGCGCTGGCGGGCAGCACGCTGCTGGTGGCGTGGTGGCTGATTGCCGCAGCCTCCGGGCCGGAGGCCTATGACTTCTTCGGCAGCATCGCGGCGTCTCTCCTCGGCCAGCTCGTGCTGTTCGGCTTCGTCTGGTCGCTGGCCTATCACCTGGTCAACGGCATCCGCCACCTGGCCTGGGACTTCGGTTACGGCTTCGCGCCGAGCACGGCCAACAAGACCGGCGTCCTGGTCTTCGCCTTGTCGCTGCTGCTCGCGGTCGGGGCGTTCGCTTTGGTCTATCTGGGCAAGGGGGGCTACTATCAATGAGCAGTCTCGAAACACCCCTTCACAAGGTTCAAGGACTGGGATCGGCGCATTCCGGCGTCAAGCACTTCTGGCGCCAACGCGTATCCGCGGTGGCCTTGATCCCGTTGACCGTGTGGTTTGCGATATCCGCGCTCGGTCTGGTGGGCGCACGCGAGGCCTCGGCGCTCTATTTCCTCGCCGATCCGCTGAACGCCGTGCTGATGGGCACCTTCATGCTGATTTCGCTGTATCACATGGCGCTCGGCCTGCAGGAAGTGATTACCGACTACATTCCCCACGAAGGCTTCAAGCTGATCTTGATGGTGCTCAACACCGGTTTCGCGTTCACGGTCGCGGCCGCGTGCGTCGTCGCTCTTCTCAGAATCGCGATCTGATTTCGGAATTCGATATGACCGCTTATGCAATCACCGACCATACCTTCGATGTCGTCGTTGTCGGCGCGGGGGGAGCCGGGCTGCGCGCCACGCTGGAATGCGCGCGCGCCGGCCTGAAGACGGCCTGCGTCACCAAGGTCTTTCCCACACGCAGCCACACCGTGGCGGCGCAAGGCGGCGTCGCAGCGGCGCTCGGAAACATGGGCGAGGACGACTGGCGCTGGCACATGTACGACACCGTGAAAGGGTCGGACTGGCTGGGCGACCAAGACGCCATCGAATATCTGTGCCGCAACGCGCCTGGGGCGGTTTACGAGCTGGAGCATTTCGGCGTGCCTTTCTCGCGCACCGAGGACGGCAAGATCTACCAGCGCGCTTTCGGCGGCATGACCAGCCATTACGGCGAAGGCATCGCGCAACGCACCGCCGCCGCCGCCGACCGCACCGGCCACGCCATGCTTCATACGCTGTACGGCCAGTGCGTGAAGCACGAGGTGAACTTCTTCGTCGAATATTTCGCGCTCGGTCTCATCATGGAGGACGGCGCGGTGCGCGGGTTGATGGCCTGGTGCCTCGACGACGGCACCATCCACCGCTTCCGGGCGCATAAGGTGATCCTGGCGACGGGCGGTTACGGCCGCATCTTTTTCTCCTGCACGGGCGCCCACACCCAGACGGGCGACGGCAACGGCATGGTGCTGCGCGCCGGCCTGCCCCTGCAGGACATGGAATTCATCCAGTTCCATCCCACCGGCATCTACGGCGTCGGCACGCTGATTACCGAAGGCGTGCGCGGCGAAGGCGGCTATCTCACCAATTCCGAAGGCGAGCGCTTCATGGAGCGCTATGCGCCGCACGCGAAGGATTTGGCGTCACGCGACGTGGTGAGCCGCGCCATGACCATCGAAATCCGCGAAGGCCGCGGCGTCGGACCGCTGAAGGACCACATCCACCTGCACCTGTCGCATCTGGACCCGAAGATCATTCACGAGCGCCTGCCCGGCATCCAGGAAAGCGCACGCATCTTCGCGGGCGTCGACGTGACCAAGGAGCCGATCCCCGTGCTGCCGACCGTGCACTACAACATGGGCGGCATTCCGACGAATTACATGGGCGAAGCGCTGACGCTGAAGAACGGCGATCCCGACACCGTCATTCCGGGCCTGATGGCGGTGGGCGAAGGCGCCTGCGTCTCGGTGCACGGCGCCAACCGGCTCGGCTCCAATTCGCTGATCGATCTGGTGGTGTTCGGCAAGGCCGCCGGCGAGCAGGCCGCCAAGTCGTTGAGCAACGGCGTGAAGCAACCCGAGCTTCCCAAAGGCGCCGGCGAAGACGCTTTGGCGCGGCTGGACCGCTTCCGCTACGCCAAAGGCAAGACGCCGACGGCCGTTATGCGGCTGGCGATGCAGAAAGCGATGCAGGAAGACGCCGCCGTCTTTCGCACCGGCGAGGTGCTGGCCAGAGGCAAGACCCGCATCAAGGAAATCTTCGGTCAGATCGGCGACATCGGCGTGACCGACCGCTCGCTGATCTGGAACACCGACCTGGTCGAGACGCTGGAATACGACAATCTGATCGCCCAAGCCTCGGTGGCGATCGCCGGCGCGCTCAACCGCACGGAAAGCCGCGGCGCCCATGCGCGCGAGGACTTCCCCAATCGCGACGATGCGAACTGGATGAAGCACACGCTGTCATGGCTGGACACCAAGACCGGCGACGTGCGCCTCGATTACCGCCCGGTGCACAGCTACACGCTGTCGAACGACGTGGAGTACATTCCACCGAAGGCACGGGTGTATTGAGGCCATTCGTGGTGGCGTAGACGGCTACACGCGTGCCGATTTTTTTCTCCCCGGGGAAAATTGAAAACAACTCTGCAAATCGGGCTTATCCGGTTGAGGGAGAAAGGTATTTGCCCCGTTGCGAACTGGTATTGTTGTGCAACATTGCGACACCCAGCGGTCATTCGGAAAGACGCTTGATTTTACTCTGAGCCCGAGCCCTTTACCCCAAACCCTTTCAACTGCGGGGATGTGGAGGCGGCAGCGTACCAATAGGCACGCTGCCGTTCCATTCTCAATCGTCAGCTGGATTCATCTTGCCAATCAGTGACACCGACATATCGATGCGATGGAGTTGCTTGCGAAGCGGCGCGCAGTCGGGATATGCGGCCTGTAGCTTCAGCTTCAGGTCGCCGAGCATCGCGACGATGCCGGCTCGTGACTTTGCCATTTCCCGATAGGGGTTGTCTCCCTCCGCTTCGTGATAATAAACGTCGAAGAATTCGGGGCCCTCGAGCTGTCCGCGACCAATCTCAAGGGCCATCCAATCCTCCAGCGTCGAGCGCAGCGAATTCATGCGGTTGTAGACAGCATAGGCGCTCTGGTCCGACCAAAGCACGGCCTTGATGATCCGTCCGGCTTCGATATGCCCCTCGATTCCCATTTTTCCCGCAGGTCTGCGCGCCGATGAACCGAGGCTAAAGCTATAGGGAACAGTGGTTGCGTTGGAAGCGGGATAGATCGTGCCCCGACACCGGGCGCGTCGCACATCTTGTTTGGTTTTCGCCATCGGGCTAATAAACGTGTCCCACGATGCCGACGACTCCCCGGACCAATCCGTTTCGCGCGATGGCGCCGGCATGGTATTGATCTTTTCCACAAGGTTATCGAGATCATACTTGGAGCCGCCATCGGTCGCGACATAGAGATCGCATTCGTACGGGTAATACATGCCTGGCCACGAGGTCTTTGTGATTTGCCAACCGACCCGAGCGGCCCAGGCCGCACGCTTGGCCTCGTCGGGCGCGCGGCTATAAGGCTCGTCAACTAGAATGTACTGCTTGCTCGCCGGATCGATCCAATAGGTCGCATGGTCACTCCCCGGCAATTTGTCTGCTGCCGAACCGTTGAGATAGGCCTTGCGATAGTCGCGGGAAGGAAGCAGCCCCGTATGTTCCATGAAGCGGAGCGAGCGCTCGGCGACGCAAATGCATTTGCGTGCATAAGTCTGCGTGGCAGCCAGTGTATCGCAGACGAAATGGTCGTCCGCGACCATCCGAAGATCATCGAAGCCCCGGACCCTCTTGAGTGCAGATTTTCCGCAGATGTCGAGTATGGGCTTCGAGAGTTCGATTTTGAGTGTCTCGCGGCCGCTTCGATACCGCTGTTCCTTGTCGTACCAGTAGATGGTCAACAGAACATAGGGGCGCGCAAGCGCCGCTCCCCGCGCCGGAAGTACACGCCGAGCATTTCGGAAATTCGTGCAGTTTGCCGCTTTGGCTGCAAGATCGAGAGCGATGGAATACTTGATGCCCTGCTCTTTGCGGAGCTGTGCGGCGAGACTTTTGACACCGTCGAGCGTCGTGGGACGCACGTCACCAATCAACATAGCCATTCTCCTGGCTTGAATCTGCAAGCGTCACCCGCCTACCGCCCCTCAAGCCCGAATGGTTGTTGAAAGGGACACAGAAGATAAAACAGCAGTGCTGCCAGCAGCTTCGGAACGGCGAGTGCCATGCTCATGCCAAGAGCGCCGTCAACATAAGCGAAACAGCGCGCGCTTTCAATCGCGTAATTGCCGTCACGCTTAATGTGGGAAGTTTGGGGTTGAAG
>JAGWVX010000089.1 GCA_018970685.1 Alphaproteobacteria bacterium
CCTGACGCACGGGGCAGTACCTGTCCAGGAGCCAATCTAGGCGTGCGCCAGCCGCGCGGCAATGTTCTCGATCCGCTGTGCGGCGGCTTCCAGCGTATCAGCCGCAAATCCCTCGGACTTATTCAGCCGTCGGTCCAGCTCGTTGCGCGCAGCGACCGCGGCGGCGGCATCTTCTTTCAGTGCGGCAAGCTGAGCCTCGATCGCATGATGTTCGTCCGCGAGCAGCAAGGCCGCCATCAGGAGCAGGCGCTGATCGCCCACCTGCCCGACGGATTCCAGCAGTTCGCGCACCTTGCTGTCGACGCGTTCGCCGAGTTCCTTCAAATGATCTTCTTCGCCTTCGTCGCAGGCCACCGTGTAGGCGCGGCCGTTCACCATGACGTTCACGAGGGGCATGTCATCCTCCTTGGGGTGGTGGCTGCGAAGTAACCGGTGTCATCGCTCTAACGCCCAAGCGCCGCGCGAATCTCTGCGATAGCGCCGTCGAGACGGTCTTCGACCTCTTCCGTCAAACCCGACAGCGAGCGCGTTTCCTCTTCAAGTTCGGCGATGCGTGTCAGCAGCTTCTCGCGTTCTTCGTTGAGATGCACGACTTTCTGTCCGGCCTGCGAAGCGGAATCACGAACATTCGCCAGCGGTTTCAGCGTCGCGTCGAGCATATCAAGAGCTTTGACGAGGCGTTCTGCCGCGAGTTCCAACCTGCTCATGATCGCGCCTCCTTCCAGGTGTCCGAGCAGAACCTTAGGCGTTCGACGGAAACACGGTCAACGCGCCAGCGCATAAGTTCCTGGGGGAATACTTGACGGCCAAGGCTCGGGCTCGTTAAGGCCAGTGTCCTACCTGGAAGGTGAAAAAGCCCATGAGCAGCAGCGCCGCGCCGTCCCGATCCGGAACCGAGGAACAGGCAAAAACCCGCAGGCTGGCGAACGCGATCCGGGCCCTCACGATGGATGCTGTGGAAGCCGCCAAATCCGGCCACCCCGGTCTGCCGATGGGCATGGCGGACGTGGCCACCGTGCTGTTCTCAAAATTCCTGAAATTCGATCCTCAAACACCGCATTGGCCCGATCGGGACCGCTTTGTGCTGTCGGGCGGACACGGCTCTATGCTGTTGTATTCATTGCTTTATTTGACCGGCTACCCCGGCATCACGATGGACGACATCAAGCACTTCCGGAAGATCGACAGCCCTTGCGCCGGTCACCCCGAATACGGTCACATCCCCGGCATCGAGGTCACCACCGGCCCGCTCGGCCAAGGCATCGTGCACGCCGTGGGTATGGCTCTGGCCGAACGCATCCTCAACGCCCGTTACGGCGACGCGCTGGTCGATCACCGCACCTATGTCATCGCCAGCGACGGCGATCTCATGGAAGGCATCAGCCACGAGGCGATTTCGCTCGCCGGACACCTAAAATTGTCACGGCTGATCGTGCTTTATGACGACAATGGCATCTCGATCGACGGCTCCACCTCGATCGCCGATTCCACGGATACGGTCGAGCGCTTCCAGGCGGCGGGCTGGAACACTTGCCGGGTCGACGGCCACGACGCTGCCGACGTGGCGCGCGCCTTGACTTGGGCGCAGTCGAGCGATGCGCCGGTGCTGCTGGCCTGCAAGACCATCATCGGCTTCGGCTTTCCGACACGCGCCGGCACCCAAAAGGCGCACAGCGACGCGCCCGGCGCCGAGGAAATCGCCGGCGCGCGCAAGATCCTCAATTGGCCGTACGAACCGTTCGTCATTCCCGACGACGTAGCCGAAGCGTGGCGCACCATCGGCGCGCGCGGCAAAGGCGCCTATGACGCCTGGACGAAGCGCAAGAGCATGTCCCCGGCGGCGGCGGCTTTCGATGCGGCGATGGCGGGCGACGTACCTGCCGGCGTCGATGCGGGCCTGATCGAATTGAAGAAGAAGGCGAGCGCCGAGAAACCCACGGTGGCCACCCGCAAGGCGTCGGAGATGGCGCTCGACGTTATCAACGCCCAATGGCCGATTACCGTCGGCGGTTCCGCCGACCTGACGCCGTCGAACAACACCAAGACCAAAGAAAACATGAAGGACATCGTGACCGGCGATTTCTCCGGCCGCTATGTCCGCTTCGGCATCCGCGAGCATGGCATGGCTGCGGCGCTTAACGGCATGGCGCTGCACGGCGGCATCTTCCCCTATGGCGGCACCTTCATGGTGTTCTCCGACTATGCGCGTCCGTCCATCCGCCTAGCGGCACTGATGGGCATTCGTGTCGGTTTTGTGATGACGCACGACTCCATCGGCCTCGGCGAAGACGGCCCAACCCATCAACCAGTCGAGCATCTGGCGGCGATGCGGGCGATGCCCAACCTGAAAGTGTTCCGTCCGGCCGATGCGGTGGAAACCGCGGAATGCTGGTCGCTGACGCTGGCCGACAAGAAGGGGCCGAGTTTCCTCGCGCTCACCCGCCAGAACCTATCGACGGTCCGCACCGTCCATACTGATGAAAATTTGTGCGCCAAGGGCGCTTACGAGCTTGCCGCCGCGCCGGGCGCCAAGGTGACGCTTCTCGCCAGCGGTTCCGAGGTGGAGCTTGCGCTCAAGGCTCGCGACCTGCTGGCCGCGGAAAATATCCCGGCACGCGTCGTCTCGATGCCTTGCTGGGAACTCTTCGAGCAACAAAGCGAAACATACCGTGATGCGGTGCTCGGTCCGGGCACGGCGAAGATCGGAATCGAGGCGGCCATGCGCTTCGGCTGGGACAGATATATAGGTTCTACAGGCGCTTTTGTGGGTATGCACGGTTTCGGCGCCAGCGGTCCCTACAAGGACGTTTACAAACATTTCGCAATTACGCCGGAAGCGGTCGTGGAAGCGGCAAAAAGTGCATTGAAAGCTTGAGTCTTCGGGACTAAGTCAGCGGCGACAATTCGAAGGATTTGATAGGAGGCAAGTATGGCCATTCGTGTTGCAATCAACGGGTTCGGCCGCATCGGGCGGCTGGTGCTGCGGTCGATCGTGGAATCGGGACGCCGCGACGTCGAAGTCGTCGCCGTCAACGATCTCGGCCCGGTGCCCACCAACGCACACCTGCTGCGTTACGATTCCGTACACGGACGGTTTCCGGCCAATGTGACGGCGGAAGGCGACATGATGATCGTCGCCGGCCACAAGATCAAAGTGACCGCAATCAAGGATCCAGCCACGCTTCCGCACAAGGAACTGGACGTCGACATCGCGATGGAATGCACCGGCATCTTCAGCGCCAAGGCCAAGGCCTCGGCGCATCTTACCGCCGGCGCCAAGCGCGTGCTGGTTTCCGCCCCGTCGGACGGCGCCGATTTGACCGTCGTCTACGGCGTCAATCACGACAAGCTGACAAAAGACCATCTGGTCGTCTCCAACGCCTCCTGCACGACCAACGGTCTCGCCCCAATCGCCAAGGTGCTGAACGAGACCTTCGGCGTGGAGAAGGGTATCATGACGACGATCCACTCCTACACCAACGACCAACCGACCCTCGACCAGCTGCACAAGGACCTCTACCGCGCCCGCGCCGCAGCGCTGTCGATGATCCCCACCACCACCGGCGCCGCCAAGGCCGTCGGCTTGGTGCTGCCGGAACTGAAGGGCAAGCTGGACGGCCTTTCCATCCGCGTGCCGACGCCGAACGTCTCGCTGGTCGACCTCAAGGTCGTCACCAAGAAGGCGGCGACGGTCGAGGAAGTGAACGCCGCGATGAAGGCCGCAGCGGCTGCCGGCCCGCTCAAGGGCATCCTCGAGATCGTGGACGGCCCGCTGGTGTCGAGCGATTTCAACCACGTCCCGGCGTCGTCCTCCTTCATGCCGGACCAGACGAAGGTGATGGACGGAAACCTGGTCGGCGTCATGAGCTGGTACGACAACGAATGGGGCTTCTCCAACCGCATGGTCGACACGGCCGTGGCGATGGCGAAGTTCATCTAAGGAACGCGGCGAGGGGTGCTGCCGGACGGCTGCGCCCTTCGCCGGATTTCGTTCGCTCTCACAGAAGTCGACCCGCCCTCAAGGGAAGGGTGGGAACATAGGACACGCTCCATGACCACCTTCCGCACTCTCGACGACCTCGACGTAGCCGGTAAACGCGTGCTGGTACGCGCCGACCTCAACGTGCCGATGAAAGACGGCATCGTCACCGACACCTCGCGAATCGACCGCCAGGCCCCGACCATCAGCGAACTCGCGAAAAAGGGCGCGCGCGTCATCGTCTGCTCGCATTTCGACCGGCCCAAGGGCAAGGTCGTTCCCTCGATGTCGCTGGCTCCTGTGGCCAAACCGCTGGCCGACAAGGTCGGCCGCCCGGTCGCCTTCGCCGCCGATTGCGTCGGGCCCCTCGCGGAAGCCGCCGTCGCCAAGCTGAAGGACGGCGATATCCTGCTGCTCGAGAACACGCGCTTCCATGCCGAGGAAGAAAAGAACGATTCCGAATTCGCCAAACAGCTCGCCAAGCTGGCCGATATCTACGTCAACGACGCGTTCTCCAGCGCCCATCGCGCGCATGCCTCCACCGAGGCGGTGGCGCACCTGTTGCCAAACGCGGCCGGCCGCTCGATGGAGGCCGAGCTGACGCATCTGCAAAAGGCGCTGAACGATCCCGAACGTCCGCTGATGGCGGTGGTGGGCGGCGCCAAGGTTTCGAGCAAGATCGCGCTGCTGGAGAACCTGGTGAAGCGTGTGGAGACGCTGGTGATCGGCGGCGCTATGGCGAACACCTTCCTGGCCGCCGAAGGCAAAACCGTCGGCAAGTCGCTCTACGAACCGGACCATATGGAGACCGCCCGCAAGGTGATCGCCTTGTCGGTCGAGCACGGCACGGCGCTGCTGCTGCCCGTCGACGCCGTGGTGGCCAAGGAGTTCCGGGCCAATGCCCCGCACCATACGGTCACTGTCGACAAAGTCGGCGCCGATGAGATGATCCTCGACGTCGGCCCGGCCACGGTCGAAGAATTCGGCAGATTCCTGCACAACACCCGTACGGTGGTGTGGAACGGCCCGCTCGGCGCTTTCGAGACCACGCCCTTCGACAAAGGCACCGTCGCAGCGGCCAGGCTGGTCGCCGAGCGCACCAAGGCCGACCAGCTGTTGTCGGTGGCCGGCGGCGGCGACACCGTCTCGGCCCTCAACAAAGCCGGCGTGGCCGACGACTTCTCTTATGTCTCCACCGCGGGTGGCGCATTCCTGGAATGGCTGGAAGGTGTCGAGCTTCCAGGCGTTGAAGCCTTGATGGTGAAATAGCCGTCCAAAAGGGCGAAAAACGGGCTGTCATCCTAACCGAGCGATGCGGTAGCATCGTGCGAACCGGAACCCATCCGCTCGTTTCGAGGTGGGTCGGGGTCTCGCTTCACTCGCCCAGGATGACGGCCTGCCGGCGAGTATCACGAAGGACGTGATGCCATGACCGATGCCGTGCAGAACATTCTCTCCTGGTACGAAAGCGACAATCCCGGCGTAAAGACCAATCTGGCGCGGATTCTCTATCACGGGCGCCTGGGCGGCACGGGCAAGCTCGTCATCCTGCCCGTGGACCAAGGCTATGAGCACGGTCCCGACCGCTGCTTCGTGCCCAATCCGCCGGCCTATGATCCGCATTATCATTTCCAGTTGGCGATCGACGCCGGGCTGTCGGCCTTCGCTTCGCCGCTTGGCATGCTGGAAGCCGGTGCCTCCACCTTTGCCGGAAAGCTGCCGCTCATCCTCAAGGTCAACAGCGCCAATCTGCTCTACCCCAAGGAAGGGCCGAAAACACAGGCCGTCACCTCGTCGGTGAAGGACGCGCTGCGGCTCGGCTGTTCGGCGGTGGGCCTGACGATCTATCCGGGTTCCCTCAAGTCCTACGACATGTTCGAAACGGCGCGCGAATTCGTTGCCGCAGCGAAGGAGGTCGGCCTGCCGACAGTGGTCTGGTCCTATCCGCGCGGCGAGGACATCAGCAAAGAGGGCGAAACCGCTATCGACGTCGACGCCTATGCGACGCAGATCGCGGCGCTACTCGGCGCACACATCATCAAGGTGAAGCTGCCGACCGGTTTCGTCGAGGCCAAGGACATCGCCGATCTGTACCGGAAGGGCAACGTCGCCATCGACACACTGCCGGATCGCGTCAGGCTGGTGATGAAGGCTGCATTCAACGGCCGTCGCATCGTGGTGTTCTCCGGCGGCGCCAAGAAAGGCGACGATGCCATCATCGAGGAAGCGCGCGCCATCAAGGCGGGCGGCGGCAACGGCTCTATCATTGGCCGCAATTCCTTCCAGCGCGACAAGAAAAGCGCGCTTGCGTTGCTCGACAAGATCGTCGAGGTCTACAAGAGCTGAGTGGCTCATCCGCATTCACTCCCATTTCCGATCGGAAGGTCTTGCTATAACTCTGTCATGACCGAACGCTGCCGCCTCTATCTCATCACCCCGCCGAAGCTGGAGCCGCGCGCCTTTGCCGAAACGCTGCGGCGCGCGCTGGGCGCGGGCGACGTCGCGTCGCTGCAATTGCGGCTGAAGGATGTGCCCGAGGAAGACATCGTGCGAGCGACGGAGATCCTGATGCCTATCGCGCAGAAGGCGGACGTCGCGTTCATCCTCAACGACCGGCCCGACTTGGCGAAGAAGCTGGGCTGCGACGGCGTGCATGTCGGCCAAGAGGACGCTTCCTATGCCGAGGCGCGCGCCGCGCTGGGACCAGATCGCATTGTCGGCGTCACCTGCCACAACTCCCGCCATCTGGCGATGGAAGCGGCGGAGGCCGGCGCGGACTACATTGCTTTCGGCGCCTTCTTTTCGACGACGACCAAAGAGGCGAAGACGCATGCGGATGTCGGCCTCCTCAAATGGTGGTCCGATCTGATGGTGGTGCCTTGCGTCGCCATCGGCGGGATCACGGTCGAGAACTCCCCGCCGCTGATCGAGGCCGGTGCGGACTTCCTGGCGGTCTCGAGCGGCGTCTGGGACCATCCCGGTGGTCCGGAAGCGGCCGTGAAAGCCTTTAACACCTTGTTTTGAGGCCTTTTCGCCGACCTCCGGCCGCGGCGATCCGACCGCAGCCTTATGACCTTTTGACGGGGAAAAGGGGGCAGTGTAAGCGATGACGCTATTCGGAATATGAGGACAAAATGACCAAGACCTTGCGCCCCGGCGTTGTGACCGGTGACGACTATCTGACGCTCCTGGCGGCCTGCAAGGACGGCGGTTACGCGCTGCCGGCCGTGAACATTGTCGGCACCAACAGCCTCAATGCCGTGCTGGAAACCGCCGCCAAGGCGAAGTCAGACGTCATCATCCAATTGTCGAACGGCGGCGCACGGTTCTATGCCGGCGAAGGCGTTCCCGATGCGCATCGCGCGCGCGTGCTGGGCGCCACCTCAGCCGCCCATCACGTGCATCTGCTGGCGGCGGAATACGGCGTTTGCGTCGTCATGCACACCGACCACGCCAACCGGAAGCTGGTGCCGTGGGTCGAACGCCTCATCGAAAAGAGCGAAGAACAGTTCAAGAAGACCGGCAAGCCCCTGTTCTCTTCGCACATGCTCGATCTGTCGAGCGAGCCGCTCGAGCAGAATTTGGACGAATGCGCCCGCGTGCTGAAACGCCTGACGCCGCTTGGCATGAGCCTGGAAATCGAACTCGGCGTTACCGGCGGCGAAGAGGACGGGATCGGCCACGAACTCAAGGGCGGTGAAGCCGACGCCGACAATGCGCATCTCTATACCCAGCCCAAGGACGTGCTGGCCGCCTACGACCGGCTGAACGATATCGGCCATTTCACCGTCGCGGCCTCTTTCGGCAACGTCCACGGTGTTTACGCGCCGGGCAACGTGAAGCTGCGCCCGGAGATCCTGAAGAATTCGCAGAAGCTGATTTCCGAAATGCGCGGCGGCGGCGCCAAGCCGCTCAGCCTGGTGTTCCACGGCGGTTCGGGAACGGCGACGCATCTGATCCAAGAAGCGGTGAGCTACGGCGTGTTCAAGATGAACATCGACACCGACATGCAGTTCGCTTTCGCCCATGCCATCGCGGGCAACATGGAGGCCAATCCGCGCGCCTTCAAATATCAAGTCGATCCCGACAACCAGAAACCCTACAAAAGCACCTATGACCCGCGCAAATGGCTGCGCGTGGGCGAGTTCGGCATTGTGGCGCGCCTGGAAGAAGCAATGGCCGATCTGGGTTCGGTCGGCAGAAGTATCGCCGCCCGTTAACTGTCATCCCAAAAGCCGCCTCAGCGGCTGCCCTGAGCCCGCTCGGACGCACGTGCCGTAGGTTCCGGCGTTGGCAGCTAACACCGCCCAGCCGGGATGACAAACATGGGTCGGCCTGATAGAAGGCGCCCGCTCTTTCTCATCGACCGAAGCCTTTTCTCCGCGCCAAGGAGCGCGCATACCATGTCCAAGATCGCCGGAAACGAAATCCGTCCGGGTACGCTCATCGAGCACGATGGCGGGTTGTGGATCGCGGTGAAGACACAGGCCGTCAAACCCGGTAAGGGCGGCGCCTACAACCAGGTCGAACTCAAGAACGTCATCAACGGAACCAAGCTGAACGAGCGCTTCCGCGCCGACGAGGCCGTCGACGAGGTCTACCTGGAGAAGAAGGACTATCAGTTCCTCTTCGCCAGCGGCGACATGCTCACCTTCATGGACATCGAAACCTACGACCAGATCGAGCTGCCCCGCGATTTCGTCGGCGAGCGGTCGCAGTTTCTGCAGGACGGCATGAAGGTGCTGGTGCAAACCTACGAAGACAGGCCGATCGGCATCCAGCTTCCCGTGCAGGTGACACTGACGGTGGTGGAAGCCGACCCGGTGCTGCGCGGCGGCACGGCCGCGCCGTCCTACAAGGGCGCGGTGCTGGAGAACGGTCTGAAGATCCAGGTTCCGCCGTTCATTGAAGCCGGCAGCAAGATCGTGGTTTCCACGGAAGACGGCTCTTACGTGCGCCGGGCGGAGATGTAATGCCCTACCTTTCCCCCGCTCTGAACGTCATGGTCGCGGCGGCGCGCAAGGCAGGCCGCGCGCTGATCCGCGATTTCGGTGAACTGGAAAACCTGCAGGTCTCGCTCAAGGGCCCCGCGGACTTCGTCTCGACCGCCGACGAACGCACCGAACGCATCCTGATCGAGGAGTTGTCGCGGGCGCGTCCGGGCTACGGTTTCCTCGGAGAGGAATCGGGCGTCCGCGAGGGGCCGGACAAAAGCCATCGTTTCATCATCGATCCGATCGACGGCACAACGAATTTCCTGCACGGCATTCCGGTCTTCGCGATTTCCATCGCGCTCGAGCGCGAAGGCCAGCTGGTGTCGGCCGTGGTCTACAATCCCGTCACCGACGAGATGTACACGGCCGA
>JAGWVX010000512.1 GCA_018970685.1 Alphaproteobacteria bacterium
AGTGTGACATGGCGGGGTTCGGCGTTCCACCGCAATTGCGGTGCGTCCTGTGCTATGCCGCGTGCAAGGTGGCGGCGATGCAGCAGGCGCGCGACGATGGCATGGCCGGCTGGCTCGCCATCATGCTGGCGATACGGGATTTGCAGCGGGAAAAGCTACAGGAGGGCGTCTAGGCATCTCGGCGCTACGCCAAGCGTCGTCTCGTTACGCTGTGCGTCGGAAGCGGCATTGGGATTGCCCTCTGTGTTGAGCGCCAGCTAGCGAGACGCAGCAAACAGCGATGTGTGTGGAACGTAACTGTCACGGCTCGTGTCCTTCGACACATCGCTCTCATCCCGAGGGGTGGTAGGGACAGCGTGCCGGCGCGTAGCGGCCGTCTCGAATGGCCGCGACATCGACGATCTGGAGAAACGCGGCGTGCTGAAGAAAGACGCGGTGGGAGGCCGAAGCACGAGCTATTCGCTGGTGAAAGACGAGACCGCCCAGGGGCGGCATTTGAAATAGCCACCGCGGACAAGATGGACAGCTTCGACCGCCGACAAGCTCATGGAGTGCTTTCGTCGTTCGCGATCCGGGCTTTGGTCTCCCAAGATCCTTCTAAAGTGCCACTCGCGCAGATGGTGAGACATTATATCAGTCAACGTTTGGTTGAAATTATACGATGTACCTCATATGTTCTCATCAGAAGAGAGGAAGAAAAAAAGGAAAATGGGTTCGTGGGCCCAGGTTTGCAGAACTGGGTGCAGCCCGCGCGCTGACTCAACAATGCCCGCAAAGGTGACCGACGCGAAGGTCACCCCTCTCCGGTGGGATTTTTACGCCAAAAGCAAAAACAATGATCTTGCGCAGGACCTCCCCAAACGGCCGTGCATGACAAAGAAAACATGCGCGACGCTCGCATAAAGTCCGTTTTCTGTTTTAGGGTCGTTCCAAACACAATGATCGGGGAGCGGAATATGTCGCGGGTGGCCATTGTTACGGGAGGGACGCGCGGGATCGGCGAAGCGATCTCGGTCGCGCTCAAGAAGGCAGGCTATAACGTGGCCGCCAATTACGCCGGCAACGAGCAGCGCGCCAAGGCATTTCACGAAACCACCGGCGTGGCGATCTACAAATGGGACGTGGCGGATTTCGATCAGTGCGTCGCCGGTGCGGCGAAGATCGCCGCCGATCTCGGCCCGGTCGATGTGGTGGTCAACAACGCCGGCGTCACCCATGACGGCACCATGCGCCGCATGGAACGCGCGGGTTGGGATCATGTGATGGATATCAACCTCGGCGGCTGCTTCAACATGTGCAAGGCCGTTTGGGAAAGCATGCTGGCGCGCAATTTCGGGCGCATCGTGAACATCGGTTCGATCAACGGCCAGGCGGGGCAATACGGCCAGGTGAACTACGCCGCCGCGAAGTCCGGCATTCACGGCTTCACCAAGGCTTTGGCGCAGGAAGGCGCGCCCAAGGGCATCACCGTCAACGCCATCGCGCCCGGCTATGTCGACACTGATATGGTGGCGGCGGTGCCGACCCACGTGCTGGAAAAGATCGTGGCGCGCATTCCGGTCGGCAGGCTCGGCCGGGCGGACGAGATCGCACGCGGGGTGTTGTTTCTGGTTGCCGACGAGGCGGGATTCGTCACCGGCTCGACCATGTCGATCAACGGCGGTCAGCATATGTACTGATGGCGACCTGTCGCAGCCTGTGTTACCCCCGGAAAACCGAAGATTTCCGCCGCGCTTCCGTGGCGAATGGGGAAGAATTTCCGCTGTGACGCTGGCACTTGAGGTTCGCGATCTG
>JAGWVX010000090.1 GCA_018970685.1 Alphaproteobacteria bacterium
TTCGATGTTCTTGGCGACAAACAGCAGATGCGTGCACAAACCGATCGTGCGCGGGTCTTCCATCATATAGGTGAGAAGCTCGCGGAACAAACTGTTGTACATCTCGTCGATTTCGCCGTCCCGGCGCCACACGGCTTCGGCAGCTTCCGCATCCCGATCGGAATAGGCGTCGAGCACCAGCTTGAGCTGGCCCAGCGCCTGTCCGCCCATCCGCGCAAGACTTTGCGTCAGACGGATCGGCGGCTCGCGATTGAGGACGATGGCGCGCTTGGCGATATTCTTGGCGAGGTCGCCGATACGCTCAAGCTCGCTTGCGCTCTTGATGGCCGCCAAGGTCTCCCGCAGGTCCACCGCCATCGGCTGGCGCAAGGCCAACAGCTTCAGCGCTTGGTCTTCGATCTGCTGTTGCAGCTCGTCGATCCGCTTGTCGCCGCCAACAGCGCCCTCGGCGCGGCCGGTGTCGCGGCGCGCAATGGCATCGATGGCGTCCGCAAGCTGAGCTTCGGCCAGTCCGCCCATTTGGGCGACCGTGGAGGCCAAATTCTCCAGCTGCTCCGTAAATGATTTTACCGTGTGGTCGGTCATCATACTCGTCCGAATTTGTCGGGGCGAACGCCCAAGCATCTGCTTAGGCGCGAACCACCATGGCTATGCGACAATTTTATAACACTTCCGTGACGGCCGCATCGGTTGGTTTACGCGCAGCCGGCAGATAAATCGTAAACGTGCTGCCCTCGCCGAGTCGGCTTTCGATCTGCAGTCGTCCGTGATGCCGGTTGACGATGTGTTTGACGATGGCCAGCCCGAGCCCGGTTCCTCCACGTTCCCGGCTGCGCTTCACATCGACCCGGTAGAAGCGTTCGGTGAGCCGGGGAATGGCCTCCTGAGCGATGCCCTCTCCGTCGTCGCGCACGCTGGCCGTCACCATGGCGTCCGACCCACGCCTGCCGGAGGCCGATGTCTGCCGTAACGCGATCCAGACACGACCGTTCTCGCGCCCGTATTTGATCGCGTTGTGGATCAGGTTCTGGAACAGCTGAATCAGCTCGTCGCGCTCGCCCGCAACCGGCGGCAGCCCATCGGCGGCGTCGATCGAAACCGTGATGCGATCGGCGCCGGCCAACGGCGTCAAGGCAGCCGCGGCCTCGCGCACGACAGCCTCAAGGGAGACCTCGCCCGACGGCGGGACGTGCTCATTGAGTTCGATCCTCGTCAGCGACAAGAGATCCTCGATCAAACGGCGCATCCGCTCCGCTTCCACCCGCATGATGTCGAGGAACTTTACGCGAGCGACCGGATCGTCTCTGGCCGGACCCTTCAGCGTCTCGATGAACCCGGTGACCGCGGCAAGTGGCGTGCGCAATTCGTGGCTGGCATTGGCGACGAAGTCGGCACGCATCTGTTCCGCGCGCTTAACGGACGTCAAATCATGCAGCAGCAACGTCGTGACCACGGGATTGCTGCCCACGCGCGCCGTATATGCCTGATAATGGCGTTCGACCGGCACGCGGAAGACAAACTCGACCGATGCCGCTTCGCCTGTGGCCGAGGTGCGCGCCAGGGCCTCAAGAACGCTAGGCGTGCGCAGCAGCGAAGAGACATGTTTGCGCTCTACGCCCACGCCGATCACCTCGCGCATCGCGCGGTTGGCGAACAGCACGCGGCCGGCGGGGTCCACCAGCATCAGCGGATCGGGAAGCCTCTCGATAACCTCGCGCGCCAGCGGCGAGAGAACCGGCAGTGAAGCTTCTTCGCCGCCGGTATTCTTCTTTGCCGCCGGACGATTCCGACTGGCGACGACACTCGCAACAACGGCGGCGGCGGTTAGGGCCGGCAGCGCCAGCCACAGACCCTTTTCGCCGAACCAAGCGGATACGCCGGCCCCCACGAACGAGCCTATTGCCGCGGCCCACAAAATCCGGCGCAAGCTCGCCCAGAATGCAGACCCCATGCCCATGTCGCACTACCCGTTCCGATTCGTACCCGGGCATTCTATGCGCGTTTTACTGACGATCTGCGACGGTCGAATTAACCGCGCCGCATCATATCGTTCAGATTGGTCAGCTCCGGCGGCGGATCGTTGAGCACCTCTGCCTTACCCTCCTCAAGAAACGCCCTCGCCAGGACATAAATCCGATTAAGCGCGATCTTTCCCACGCCGGCGCCGGCGCTTAGCCGGCGTACGCCGAGCCGCCGCAGGTGTTGCGCGTCCGGCAAACCGGACCACGCCAGCAGGTTGAGCGGCAGGCCGAGTTCCGGCACCAGGCGCGCAATCGTCCGTTCGTCCACCAGCGCCGGCACGAAAATCGAGTCCGCCCCGGCCGACCGATAATGCGACGCGCGGTGCAGCGTCTCGACGAACGCGGCCTCGCCCCTCGCCAAACTTCTGAGATAGACGTCCGTGCGCGCGTTTACCCAAAGATCGACACCCGCCCGTGCGGCTGCAGACTTGGCGCGTTCGATTTTGGCGCAAAGGAGATCCGGGGTTCCGGTACCGTCCTCGATATTGACGCCGACCGCACCCGCGCCGACGACTTGAGCGATGCGCTCGTCTATTTCGCCCGCCGATTCGGCATAACCGCCTTCGATATCTGCCGTCACCGGCACGCGCACGGCGCGCGCAATCTCCCGCAGCACGGCTATTACCGTATCGAAGGGAAGGAACTCGCCGTCGGGATAACCATGTGCCCAAGCCACCGCCGCGCTCGATGTCGCGATTGCTTTGGCGCCGGCACTTTCGATAACCCGCGCGCTTCCCGCATCCCACGCATTGGGCAGGATCAGGAGCTCGGGGCCGGCATGCAGGGCACGGAAGAGTTTATCATTGCCGCTCATATCGAAGCCTCCTTGCGAAAAAGGCCTCCGCCGGCATGCTTCGCTTCGTGCGCCAGCAGCCAGCGCTTGCGTTCCAGGCCACCGCCATATCCCGTCAACGAACCATCACTGCCAATCACGCGATGGCAAGGAACGACGACGGCAATCGGGTTCGCCCCATTGGCGAGGCCGACCGCACGTACCGCCTTCGGCTCGTTGATCCGTTTGGCCAGAGCACCATAGCTCAACGTCTCGCCCGCGGGAATTGCGCGCAGCGCATGCCAAACCTTTTTCTGGAACGACGTGCCCACAAAAGCCACGGACAGTGTGTCTATGGCGTGCACCTCGCCGGCCATATAGGCCTCTATTGCCGTGGTGAGCCCGAACGGGTCACGTTTCTCCACGAGTTCGACATCACCATATTGCGCGTATAACTGCGGCCGCCAGCGCTCGTCGCGGTCGTACCAGCCGAACGCACGCAGATGACCTTCTTCGTCGCTGACGATCTGCGCGGTCCCGATGGGCGTCGGCAGGTTATCGATTATAAAGCGCAACGGCTTAACCAACGGCGCTCTCCTCGTCATGCGTCCACAAATGTTGCGCAGCGTAGGCCCGCCACGGCCGCCATGCTTCCGCGCGTGCCAGCAAAGCTTTCGGGGTAGGCCGTTTACCATTACGGCTAACGGCCCGCAGCAAACCGACGTCGGATGCCGGAAACGCGTCGCTGTCGTGCAGGGCACGCAGTGCCCAATACTGTGCCGTCCAAGGACCAAAACCGGGTAACGCCAGCAAGCGCGTCACCGCCTCTTCATACGTCCCATTGGGAAGCAACATATCCGGTTTATGCACCACGGCGTGCGCCAGCGCTTGCAGCGCCGCGATGCGCGCGCCCGGCATGCCAAAGGCGGAAAGGTTCACATTCGCTACGCGCGCGGCGGTCGGAAAGGCCGCCTTGAGCCGTTCATCGCCCGTCGCGTCGGACGAAAGCTTAGGGCTTGTGAGCGCCACGAGTTTTCCCGCGAGTTTGCGGGCCGCGGCGACACTCACCTGCTGGCCGAGGATCGCGCGGACGGCGAGCTCGAAGCCATCCCAGCCGCCGGGCGCGCGTAAACCGGGACGCCGCGCAATCAACGGCGCCAGCGCCGCATCGGCGGATAAATGCGCGCCTATCGTCTCGACATCCGCATCCAAATCGAACAGCCGGCGCAAGCGTGCGACGATGCCGATCATAGCGCGTACGTCTGGAAACCGGACCGTCGCCACCAGATGGGCGCGCGCGGGCGCGACCATGACGCTGCCGTGAGCGGTGCCGATCTCGACCGTTCTTGAGTAACAATCGCCTTCCACAAACTCGACACCTTCGACGGTACGCCCCGCCAAGAACGACAGCATCGCATCCCAATCGTAGGGCTGGCGATAGCCGAGCTTTACGGTGACCGCCGAGTTGTCCGCCGCCGTCCGGCGTACCCGCAGCTCGCGCGGCGTACGGCCGTAAAGTTTGCGAAAAGCATCGTTGAAGCGGCGCACGCTGCCGAAGCCGGACGCTTCTGCAATGGCGCTCATCGGCAATTCGCTATCTTGAATGAGCTGCTTGGCGAACAATATCCGCCGCGTCTGCGCCACGGCGATAGGCGGTGCTCCCAAATGCTTGTCGAACAGCCGTCGCAGCTGTCGCTCGCCGACGCCGAGGCGCGCGGCCAGTGGACCCACCCCCTCCTCGCCGTCGAACCCGCCCTCGGCGATCAATGACAGCGCACGGGACACGGTATTGGAAGTACCCCGCCAAGCGGCGGCGTCCGGCGAGATTTCCGGGCGGCAGCGCAGACACGGGCGGAAGCCCGCACTCTGCGCGGCGGCGGCGCTCGGGAAAAAGCGACAATTCTCCGCTTTCGGCGGGCGGGCGGGACAAATCGGACGGCAATAGATACCCGTTGTTTTCACCGCGACGAACAATCGTCCGTCGAAACGGGCGTCGCGAGTCGCAAGAGCGCGATAGCAGACATCGTGCGGAGGCATATCCATGCCATGCACTATGCCGCAAAGCGGTCTCCGCGTCTGGCCATTTTCGGACGTGAAAGTCAGGCGTCGGCGGCTTGCGCAAACACCTTTCTAAGCTGGACTTTCATCAACTTTCCGTTGGCATTGCGCGGCAAGGGGTCCTTCCAGAACACGATCCTGACCGGCACCTTGAACGCCGCGAGTTTCGACGCCACAAGGCCGCGCAACTCCTCTTCCGTCACATGCATGCCGGCCTTGAGGTGAACGATGGCTCCGGGTTCTTCGCCCAAGGAGTGATGTGGGATCGGCACCACCGCCGCGTCTATCACGGCAGGATGCTCGTAGAGGGCGCTCTCCACTTCGATGCAATAAATATTCTCGCCGCCGCGGATCAACATGTCCTTGGCGCGGTCGATGATGTAGCAGAAACCTTCGTCGTCCAGCCGCGCCAAATCCCCGGTACGTATCCAGCCATCCACGAAGGAGTGCGCAGTCTCCTTCGGCTTGTTCCAATACCCTTTGACGACGTTCGGGCCACGCGCCCACAATTCACCGACCTCGCCGACGGGCAGTTCACGCGCGCCATCGATGCTCATAATCTTGAGATCGCACACCGGAACCGCCGGCCCGCAGGAATCCGGCCGATTGAGATAATCCTCACCGCTATGCAGCGTGCAGGTCGCGGAGGTTTCCGTCATTCCCCAACCGTTGCCCGGCAGCGAGTTGGGGAAGGTCGTCTTGAGCTTGCGAACCAGCTCAGGGGCGGACGGCGCGCCACCATAGGATACCGTCTCCAACGACGAGAGATCGTATTTCGCCCGGGCCGGGTGCTCGAGCAATTGCCAGGCGATGGTCGGAACGCCGCCCGCTTGGTTGACCTTCTCGCGCTCGATCAGCTGCATCGCCAGCTCGGGATCCCATTTGTGCATGAGCACGAGCTTGCCGCCGACCATCATCGTCGGTCCCAGGACCGCGAAACAGCCGGTCGCGTGGAACAACGGAATTGAAAGCAACGTGATGCGCGGCGGCGCCGTCATGGGGTCCATCATCGGCACGGGCTCGCCCCGGCGCAGAAAATTGCGCGCACCCGACAAGCCAACGGCCATGATGTTCGACAGCATATTGCGGTGCGTGCCGAGCGCGCCTTTCGCCATCCCCGTTGTGCCTGAGGTATACAGAATCGTCGCGTCGTCGTCGGCGTCGAGCGGAACGTCGGGAATTTCGCCTGCCGGCAAGGCGCTCCAATCGGCGACGCCGCCCGTCACATCCTCAAGACGCGTAACCATCGGGCGCCGCACGACCTCCGCGTTACGGCAGACATAGACCCGCTCGAGCGCACCGCATTTGCCGAAATGCTCCGTGAGGCGCCCTAAGCGCTCAGTGTCGACAAAAGCGATCTTGGCGCCGGAATCGACGAGACCGTATTCAAGCTCGGCGCCCGTCCACCAAGCGTTCAGCGGCGTGACAACGGCCCCGGCAAGCGCCGCCCCGAAGAATACGGCGGGCCATTCGGGAATATTACGGGCAATGATCGCGACGCGATCTCCTTTCACGACTCCCCGGCTGCGAAGGTCGGCGGCCATCGCCAAGCTGGCGCGCGCAAAGCTCTCATAGGTCACGCGCTCGCCGTCGTTGACAACAAATTCCCGCTCGCCGTAGCAGCGCGCGATGAAGAAAAGTTCGCGCAAAGTCGGCGGGACATTTTTCCACACGCGCGTTTTGATCCCGCGTATCGGCACATCTTCGATCTCGAAGCGAGCGCCGGGCGCCGTCAACAGCGCATGCGCGCGCGAAATCGACATAACCGGCCAAGCTTTTGCTGCGGCATCCATTCTTAGGCGTTCCCTGAAAACCTGTCGTTTGAGAGGATTATCCACGCGCAGCGCGGCGCCGCAACGGAGCTTCGCGAATTCATTTCGCCGTATCCTTTCGCGGCGTCAGTTTCGCCATTGACGGAATCCCCGGCGACGGGTTAGCTGTTCCCACGCGTAAGGTTCCCGTGAGGGATTTAAGGGAACGCGGTGTAACACCGCGGCTGCCCCCGCAACTGTGACCGGCGAGAAAGCGTCCAACTGCCACTGAGGCGAGAGCTTTGGGAAGGCGGGCGCAAACAGAGACCCGGAAGCCAGGAGACCTGCTTTGCGCCGTCGTCCTGTTTCCGGTCGGGGTGTGCCGGGGACTGCGGGGGAAACCGTCGCGACGACACAGCAGAGTCGTTGCCGCGGGGAACCTTGATGGTCGCAAAATTTCGTTCCGCAAAACCTACATGGAAGTTCCGCGCGCCGACTCTTGGCCCAAACCAGGAGTATGTCATGAAAAAAAGCCTTTTGCCTTTGTCGGTCGCATCAATCGCAGCCTTTGCACCGGGGCTGGCGTACGCGGACGATCTCTCTCCCGAGACCGTCGTTGTCACCGCCACGCGCACGCCACAACCGCTCGACGTGACCGGCACATCGATGTCGATCATCACATCCAAGAATATCGAAACGCAGCAAATCGACGTCGTCGGCGACGCGCTGGCGCAGACGCCCGGCCTTGCGGTCGTGCGCAACGGCGGCATCGGCCAATCGGCGGACATCTTGCTGCGCGGCGCGGAAGCCGGACAGACGTTGGTGCTGGTGGACGGCGTTAGGATCAACGACCCGAGCGCAACCAGCGGGTTCGCCCTCCTCGGCGACGTTCTTGCGAACGGCATCGATCGCATTGAAATCCTCCGCGGACCGCAATCGACGCTTTACGGCGGCGATGCGATCGGCGGCGTCGTCAACATTCTCACGACCCGTGGCGGCGAAAAGCCATTTGTCTTACACGCGCAAGCCGAAGGAGGTTCGTTCGACACCTACCGTTTCAACGTCTCGGCGAACGGCTCGGACGGCGCGGTCGAGTATGGCGCAGCCGCAAACTATTACGGCAGCAACAGCGTCTCCGCCGCCGACGCCAGAAACGGCAACTCGGAGGCCGACGGCTATCACAACCTCGGCCTGACCGGAAACCTTCGTTGGCACGCCACGGACACCGTCAGCTTCGACGCGCGCGTCTACTACACGCACGCACGCGACAGCTTCGACGGATATCCGCCGCCGACTTACACTTTCCAGGACACGCATCAATACGGAAGGAACGACCTGCTCGCCGCTTATGCGGGCGCGAACATATCGCTGCTGAATGGCCGCTTTTCGAACCGGTTTGCCGTCATCCGCAGCGACAGCGACCGCAAGACGTTCGACCCCACATTGACGCCATCGGAAGACTTCTTCGCCAAAGGCGGGGCGACGCGTTTCGAATATCAAGGCGTGTTCAACGCAGACGACGCGAACCAGGCAACATTCGGCGCCGAGACCCAAACGACGACGCTTGACACGCATAGTATTTACGACCCGACACCGGACGCGACCAAAGGCAGCGACCGCATCAACGGATATTATGCGCAGTGGCAGACCAGTCCCATCGCGGCGCTCACTCTGACCGGCGGCGTGCGGTACGACGACGACCGGGAATTCAAGGGCCATACGTCGGTGAAACTCGCCGGCGCCTGGCAAATGTTCGGCGCAACGACGCTGCGCGCCAACTACGGCGACGGCTTCAAGGCACCGAGCCTCTACGAGCTGTATTCGCCCTATTCCAACCCCGTCGATGCGCTGAAGCCGGAAACGGCCAAGGGCTGGGAAGTCGGCATCGATCAGGGATTCTGGAACGGTCGACTGCGCGGCTCGCTTACCTATTTCGAGCGGCGGACGAAGGACCAGATCGACTTCTTCTCCTGCTACGGCGTGACGTCGACGGCCTGCACGCTACGTGCGGCGCAGGGCGGCTACTATTACAATATCGGGCGGTCGCGGGCGACCGGCGTCGAGGCGGATATTTCCGCCAAGCTGAGCGACACGCTCAGCCTAACGGCCAACTACACGAACCTGACGGACACCGATCTCGCCACAGGGCTGCAACTGGCGCGCCGGCCGCAAAACTCGGCGAATGCCGTGGTTACGTGGCTGCCGACTCCCGATGCGACGCTGGGCATCAGCGTCGATTATGTCGGCAAACGCTTCGACGATGCCGGTCATTTTACGCCGTTGGACGCCGCCGCGCACGTCAAGCTGTTCGGTTCCTTCAAGCTGTGCAGCAGGTGGGAGCTGTTCGGGCGGATCGAAAATCTATTCGGCGATCGCGCCGAACCGGCCGCGGGGTACGGTGCGATGGGCCGGGCTTTTTACGCCGGCGTGCGCGCCAGCCTGTAACCCAGAGAGGCGGCGGCGATCCTGCTGCCGCCTTTCTTAAGCCGATGGCGCAACAGAGGCGCCGTGAGCCTCGCCCGATAATAGAGGCCCGGCGCCTGTTCGGCTTTTTCAAAGTCGCCGACATTGCCCGGGACCAATTCCGCCGGCCCGACCAGCAGTGCGCCGTCGGGCGCCAGTATCTCCGAGATCCTGGTCAGCACGGACGTACGCGCCCGTTGATCGAAATACATCAGCACGTTGCGGCAGAACACGACGTCGATCTCGCCGAGCCAGCCGAA
>JAGWVX010000091.1 GCA_018970685.1 Alphaproteobacteria bacterium
ATGCATTCCATCGCCAGCGCCAGACAACGGAAGCGCTCGTAATCGGGGGCCTGGAAGGTCAGCTGCCCCACCTGAGGAAGATCAAGTTTGCGCGACGGCGAAGAAATCCGCCTTGGCCAAGCCAGGGCGTGAGCGATGGGGGTGCGCATGTCCGGCGCGGAAAGGTGCGCCAGCGTCGAGCCGTCCGCATAGGAAACGAGGCAGTGCACGATCGACTGGGGATGGACGACGACGCCGAGCTTTTCCGGCGGCAGCGCGAAAAGGAAATGCGCCTCGATCAGCTCGAGCCCTTTGTTCATCAGCGTCGCGCTATCGACGGAAATTTTTGCGCCCATGGACCAGTTCGGATGCGCTACGGCCTGCTCCGGTGTCACCGTGCGCATGCTCTCCAACGTCCAGTCGCGAAACGGCCCGCCGGAAGCGGTCAGCGTCACGCGGTCGACCTCGTCCACGTCCGCGGCACGAAACACCTGGAAGATGGCATTGTGCTCGGAATCCACGGGGATCACTGCGGCCTTCGAGGCTGCGAGCGCGCGATGAAACACCATGCCGGCCGCGACGATGCATTCCTTGTTTGCCAGCGCGACGGTCGCGCCGCGCGCCACGGCCGCAAGCGCCGGTTCAAGCGCCGCCGCACCCATGATCGCGACCATGACGACATCCGACGGCTTCGCGGCGGCGGCGATAACCGCGGCACGGCCGGCCGCGACTTCGACGCCGGTGCCCAATAAACTGGCCTTGAGTTCGTGATACAGGCTTTCGTCGCCGATCACAGCGATCTTGGGCTTGATCTTCCGCGCCTGCGCCGCAAGCGCGCCGACGTTCGATTGCGCGGTCAGCGCTTCGACCGGCAGCGCGTCCGCGCCGTAGCGCTCGCGCGCATGGCCGATCACGTCGAGCGTGTTGACGCCTATAGAGCCGGTCGAACCGAGAATCGTCACACGGCGCGCCAGCACCGGCGACAGGTCCGGCATCTCGATATGCCGGCGATGGGCGGCAAGCGCCATCATGGGCGGGCTCCAAAGAGAGGGTCGAGATGAAAGACGAAAACGGCGATTTCCAGCGCCACGACCGCAGCCAGCGTGGAATCGATGCGGTCGAGAACGCCGCCATGGCCGGGGATCAGCGAACCGCTGTCCTTGAGATGGAAACGGCGCTTGACCCAAGATTCGAACAGATCGCCCAAATGCGCGAACATGGCGAGTACCGCGCCGAACAACGCCGCCGCACCGGCGTCCCCGCCGATGACGGCGATGAAGATCGCCTCGGCGACCGCCGCGGCAGCGACGCCTCCGATCGTTCCGGACCAAGTCTTGTTCGGAGATAATTGCGGAACGAACTTCGGGCCTCCGACCAGATTGCCGACGATCAACGCGCCGGTATCGGTCGCCCACACCACCGCAAACAGCGCGCCGATCAGCCAAGCGCCGTGCGGCGGGACCTCCCGCAGTACCAGAATCGCCAGCGACGGAATTCCCAAATAAAGAACGCCGCCAGCCCGCCATAGCGGACGGCTTCGCCTGACGGCGCTCAACACCAGCACGAGCAGCGCGCCGCACAACAGAATGACGTAGGGTGCACTTCCGTGCGGCGACAAGACGAACGCCGCCAGCATCAGCCAGATCGTCGCCGCCGTCGGCACGAGTTCCAAGGACACGGCTTTCTCGCCGACAATCCGCTGCCATTCGCGTGCCGCGATAAACGCGGTTGCCGCCACCACGACGGCCAAGTAAGGCGTACCGCCGTAGATCGCCGCGATGACGATCAGCGCCAGGACGACGCCGAACACCGGCCGCGTGATCCAATCGCGAGAGAACCCGATCGCGCGCGGTCTTCGCGCGGTTGCCGCCACCAGCATGTCGGACGCCTTACTCACGCGGCGGATTCCGGAAGCGCACCGAAACGCCGCTCGCGCTGCGTGAATTTATCAAGCGCATCGAGAAACTCCTGGCGGCCGAAGTCGGGCCACATGGTCTCGACAAACATCAATTCGGCGTAAGCCGATTGCCACAGAAGGAAATTGCTCAGCCGCCGCTCGCCGCTGGTGCGAATGACCAGATCCGGTTCGGGCAGACCGCTGGTGAACAGGCGCGAGCTCACCAGTTCCGGCGTGATGGTTTCGGGATCGAGCCGGCCTTCGGCGGCGGCGCGGGCCAGTTCGCGGGCGGCTGCCGCGATTTCCTCCTGCCCGCCATAGTCGAAGGCAAAGGTCAGGTTGATCCCGGCATTGCTCAAGGTGCGCCGCTCGGCGTCTTCGATCATCCGGCGGATGTCTTCCTCGACGCGGCTGCGGTTGCCGATAATCCTCACCCGCGCGCCGCGTTCGACCAGCTCATCCATGTCGTTGCGGAAATAGAGGCGGAACAGCCCCATCAGCGCGCCGACCTCCATGGCCGGCCGCTTCCAGTTCTCCGAGGAAAATGCGTACAGGGTGAGGTTCTCGATATCGATGTCGCAGGCCGCGCGCACAACCTCGCGCACGGCGTTCACTCCCGCGACATGCCCCGCCTGCCGCGGCAAGTGTCGCTTCGCCGCCCACCTGCCGTTGCCGTCCATGATGATGGCGACATGGCGCGGAAGAGTACTGTTACACGGCGCGGCGACCATTCCTATTTTCCAGTCTCGCCCACCCTGATGGCGCGGACGTTAACGAACGTCTCATGCTGACCTTCTCCGGGCCGGAGAGCAACGCCCAATCAGACCTGCATAATCTCCTGCTCCTTGCCGTGGAGCATCTGGTCGATTTCCTTTATGTGCGCGTCCGTCAGCTTCTGCAATTCGTCGCCAAGCTTGTGATGCTCGTCCTGACCGATTTTATGGTCTTTTTCGAGCTTTTTCAGAATTTCCATGCCGTCCCGGCGGACATTGCGCACCGCAATACGGCCCTGTTCCGCATATTTATGCGCCAGTTTGGCGAGTTCCTTGCGGCGCTCTTCGTTCAGCTCAGGGATGGGAATGCGCAAAAGCTGCCCGTCGATCTGCGGATTGAGGCCGAGACCAGCATCCCGGACGGCTTTGTCCACGGCCTTAACCATGCCGCGGTCCCACACCTGCACCGTGAGAAGGCGGGGCTCGGGAGCGGAGATCGTCCCCAGCTGGCTGATGTGCATCTGGTTGCCGTAGGCGTCCACCGTCACGGGATCAAGCAGCGCCGGACTGGCCCGTCCGGTGCGGAGGCCCGCAAACTCCCCCTTCAGGGTCCCCACGACCCCTTTCATACGGCGGCCCATCTCATCCTTGTTGTAGGTCTCGGACATGCTCTCCTCCTATACACCGTCCTGGATGACCGTCGCTCGCCCCTCGCCTTTCAGCACGGCCACGAGCGTGCCTTTGTCGTGAATTGAAAAAACGACGATCGGAATCTTGTTTTCGCGCGAAATGCTGATCGCCGCCGCGTCCATCACCTTCAGATCGCGCGACAGAACATCGTGATAGCTGAGCGACGCGTAGCGCTCGGCATCGGCCACCTTCTTCGGATCGGCGCTGTAGACGCCGTCGACCTGCGTGCCCTTCAGCAAGGCGTCGCAGTTCATCTCCGCCGCCCTGAGCGCCGCCGCGGTATCGGTGGTGAAGAACGGATTGCCGGTGCCGGCGGCGAAAATCACGACGCGGCCTTTCTCCATGTGCCGGATGGCGCGACGCCGGATATAGGGCTCGCACACGGTGCTCATGGGAATAGCCGACTGCACGCGGCTCTCGACGCCCACCCGTTCGAGCGCCGCCTGCATCGCCAGCGCGTTCATCACGGTGGCGAGCATGCCCATGTAATCGGCCGTCGCCCGCTCGATGCCCTTGGCCGCGCCGGCCAATCCGCGGAAGATATTGCCGCCGCCGATCACCATGCAGATCTGCACGTCCGCAGCCGCCGCCGCCTTCACGTCGGCGGCGATGCGATCGACTGTGGCGATGTCGATTCCGAAGGCCTGCTCCCCCATCAACGCCTCGCCGGAAACCTTCAGCAGTACCCGGCTGTATTTTGGCGTCGAGGACATGGTGCAGCCTTTCAGTGGCCCGCGAGTTTGCTCACTTCGTCGGCGAAGTCGTCGTCTACCTTATCGATACCCTCGCCGACCTGGAAGCGCACGAAACCGGCGATTTCCACCGGTGCGCCCAGTTCCTTCGACGCCTTCTCGAGAACCTTTCCGATTGGGGTCTCGCCGTCGATGACGAAGGTTTGCGACAGCAAGACGGTGTCCTCGTAGAACTTCCGCATCCGGCCTTCGAGCATCTTCTCGATGACATTCTCGGGCTTGCCGGACTGGCGCGCGAGATCGACCTGAATCGCCCGCTCGCGGTCCACCACCTCCTTCGGCAGATGGCCCGGAGTCAACGCCAGCGGCGCCGCAGCCGCAACATGCATGGCGAGCTGCTTGCCGAGCGCCGACAGCTTGGCCTTGTCGGCCGTCGATTTCAGCGCCACCAGAACGCCGATCTTGCCGAGTTCGGGCGATGTGGCGTTGTGGACATAAGCCGAAACCACGCCCGGCGAGACGGACAGCGCCATGGCGCGGCGCACGCTTATATTCTCGCCGATCTTGGCGATCATTTCCGTCAACGTCTGCTGGACGCTCTTGCCGCCCATCGGCTTCGACAGCAGCTTTTCGACGTCGCAGCCCTCCGCCAGCGCTATCCCGGCGGCCTTCTTGACGAAATCCTTGAATTCGTCGTTGCGGGCGACGAAATCGGTTTCGGAATTGACTTCCACCAAGGCGCCGGCATCGCCGCCCACGGCAACGCCCACCAGACCTTCCGCGGCGACACGGCCAGACTTCTTCGCGGCCTTGGACAGACCGTTCTTGCGCAGCCAATCGACCGCGGCTTCCATATCGCCGTTCGTTTCGTTCAGCGCCTTTTTGCAGTCCATCATACCCGCACCGGTCTTGTCGCGCAGGTCCTTCACCATCGGTGCGGTGATATTCGCCATACTGGCCTCCGTTCGATTGCCGTCAGACGGCGGGCGTTCCCTCGGCCGCCGTTTCCACAGCGGGCGCGAGATCGGGCAGAACTTCAGCTTCGCCGGTATCGACCCCCGTCGCGACCTGACCGACCGACAAGCCGTCGATCACCGCACGCGCGACGAGATCGCAATACAGCGCGATGGCGCGGGCGGCGTCGTCGTTGCCGGGAATCGGATAGGCGATACCGTCCGGATCGCAATTCGAGTCGAGGATGGCCGTCACCGGAATGCCCAGTTTCTTCGCCTCGGAGATGGCGATGGCTTCCTTGTTGGTGTCGATCACGAACAGCATGTTGGGCAGACCGCCCATTTCCTTGATGCCGCCCAGCGACCGCTCAAGCTTATCGCGTTCGCGCAGCAGGCCCAGCAGTTCCTTCTTGGTCAAGCCGGAACCCTGTGCGGAGCCAAGCGTCTCCTCGATCGAGCGCAGCCGCTTGATCGAATTGGAGATCGTCTGCCAGTTGGTCAGCGTGCCGCCGAGCCAACGATGGTTGACGTAATACTGGGCACAGCGCTTGGCCGCAGCCGCGATCGGCTCCGAAGCTTGCCGCTTGGTGCCGACGAAAAGAATACGTCCGCCGCCTGCCGCAACGTCACGCAGCGCCACAAGAGCCTGGTGCAGCAGCGGCACGGTCTGGGTCAGATCGATGATGTGGATATCGTTGCGCGATCCATAGATGAAGGCCCCCATTTTCGGATTCCACCGCTGGGTGCGATGGCCGAAATGAGCGCCGGACTCCAAGAGTTGGCGCATGGAATACTCAGGCAATGCCATTGAAATACTTCTCCTTTTCCGGTTGGCCAAGCACGAGGAGTAATCCCGCTTCGCCGAACGGCTACGCAGGACACCGGACGGGGACGAAAGAACACCCTTCGAAACCCACCCTCGTACGCGGAATGGCGCGGGTTATAGGGGCTGCGCCAAGCCCGCGCAAGGCGCGTTTTTGTCCGGTCAGCCGGGCGTTCGGGAGGCGCGCGGCATGGCAGATTCTATGCTACCCCAAAGCCATGTCGCCTATTCGCCCCTCCATCCTCGGCCTGACGCACAACGGCATCGGCCGCGTGTCGTCCCTGGGCCTCGGTCAACCGGATATCATCCCTTTGTGGTTCGGCGAGACCGATCTCGTTACGCCGTCCTTCATCCGTGAAGCCGCCAAGCGCGCCCTGGATGACGGTGCCACCTTCTATAACCATGCCCGCGGCATGATGGCGCTGCGCGAGGCCCTGCGGGACTTCCACAAACGAACGGCGGACGTCGACGTAGCCGTCAAGCGGATTTCCGTGCCCGGCGCCGCCACGCTGGCCGTGGTGACGGCGCTGCAGTGCCTGATCGAAACGGGCGACAATGTCGTCATCGTGTCGCCAATCTGGCCGAGCATCTTCCAGGCCGCCCAAGCCGTCGGAGCCGAGCTGCGTTTCGCGCGGCTGGACGACGATTGGCAGGCGAGCCCGCAGCGCTGGCGCCTCGACCTCGACAAGCTGTTCGCGCTCTGCGACGCGCGGACCAAGGCCATTTTCGTCTGCTCGCCGGGAAATCCCACGGGCTGGACGGCGACGCGCGAAGAACAGCAAGCCATCCTCGACTTCGCGCGCCGGCGCGGCATCGCCATCATCAGCGACGAAGTCTACGGCACGCTGGTTTATAACGGCAGCAGGCACGCTCCGTCATTCCTGCAGATCGCCGAGCCGGACGACAATCTGTTCGTCATCAACAGCTTCTCCAAACCCTGGGCGATGACCGGCTGGCGTATCGGCTGGCTGGTGCATCCGCCTTCGCTGGACGAGCCGATGGACGTCATCTGCATCGCCAACAACACCGGGCCGGCGACCTTCGCGCAATACGGCGCCATGGCCGCGTTGTCACCGGAAGGCGACAAATTTCGCGCCGAGATGCTGCAGCGCTGCCGAACCGGACGCGACATCGTGCAGAAGTTCCTCGACGGTCACAACCGTATCCGCTGGATCAAGCCCGACGGCGCGTTCTACGGCTTCCTGCACGTCGATGGCCTGGCAAACAGCTTTGGCTTTGCGCGGGACCTCGTCTTGAAGCATCGCGTCGGCGTATCACCCGGATCGGCCTTCGGGCCCGATAACGAAGTCCGCGACGATTCCTATCTTCGCATCTGTTTTGCGCAGGATCCGGAGCGCCTTGGCGAGGGCCTTTCGCGAATAGAAAAAGCCTTGTCCAATCCCTGAGTTCGCGAAGGTAGGGTTCTAGACCGACTCCACCGCTGCGACGCCGGGCAAGGCGCGGATGCGCTCCTTCAGCGGCACAGTGACCTGTTGCTTCCTGGGAAGCTGAATCTCCACTTCTTCGCCGGGGCCGCCCGGCACGATCAAGGTGACGATGCCCTTGCCCGGCTGGCGCAACTCGGCGACAAGCCCCGAAACAGCCGATTGATCGTCGATGGTGATGCGCAGTCCCTCGCCCGCCTGGGCGGCCGCTTGCGCAAGGTCGGAGATCGAAAGGGCGCGCAGCTTCAACTCGTCGCCGTCCCAATCGACGGATGCGCCGAGCAGCACCGCTTTACCGGGCTCAAGCAGCGGGCGCGAAGCCAGCAGCACCTCGGAAAACACCATCACCTCGTACATGCCGGTGGCGTCCGACAAGGCGACGAAGCCGAAGGGCTGGTCGTTGCGCCCGCGGCGCTCCTGCTTGCGGATGACGGTACCCGCGAGAACGGCGCGGAAACCGGAACGGCGACGGTCCTCCTGCAACGACGCAGAGGTCACGGCGCCCAGACGCTTCAGGGCCGCCGCGTAAGCGTCGAGCGGATGGCCCGAAAGATAGAAGCCGATGGCGCTGAATTCTTCGCTGAGGCGTTCATGCGACGGCCAGTCGCTGACGGACGGCAGACGCAGCTCGACACTCTGCGACGACCCGCCGAACAGGCTCGACTGGCCGCTTTCGCGATCCTGAGCCGTGCGTGCGGCGCTATCGAGGACGAGGTCGGCAGCCTCCACCATCTGGCGGCGGTTGGAACCGAACGCATCGAAGGCGCCCGCGCGCGCCAAGTTCTCGAACACACGCTTGTTGATCTGGCGCGGATCGATCCGCGCCGCGAAATCGGCGATGCTCTTAAACGGCCCGCCGTTCCTGCGCACAGCGACGACGTGGTCCATCGCCAGGCGTCCCACGCCTTTGACCGCAGCCAGCGCGTAGTAGACGACATTTTCGTCCGCATCGCATGAGAACACCGCTTCCGAGCGGTTAATGTCGGGCGGCAGCACCCTGATGCCGAGGCGTTCGGCCTCCTGCTTGAAGACGTTGAGCCGATCGGTATTGCCGGCATCGAGGGTCATCGACGCGGCAAGGAATTCGACCGGATAATTCGCTTTGAGAAACGCCGTCTGATAGGCGACCTGCGCATAGGCTGCGGCGTGCCCCTTGTTGAAACCGTAGCCGGCAAACTTCGCCGCCTGCTCGAAGATTTGCTCCGCGACATCCTTCAGGACGCCGCGTTCGCCCGCGCCCTTTACGAAGCGGTCGTGCTCCTTCGCCATCTCGGAGGCGATCTTCTTGCCCATGGCGCGGCGCAGGTTATCGGCTTGGCCCATGGTGTAGCCCGCCAGCTCCTGCGCGATCCGCATGACGTCTTCCTGATACGTCATCACCCCGTAGGTTTCCTTGAGGATCGGCTCCAGCTTCGGATGCAGGTATTCGGGCGCCTCTTTGCCGTTCTTGCAGGCGATGTATTTCGGGATCGAATCCATCGGACCCGGCCGGTAGAGCGCCACGAGCGCCACGAGGTCGTTGATGTGGTCGGGACGCATCTTGCGCAACAGGTCGCGCATGCCCTGGCCTTCGAGCTGGAACACGCCCACGCTGTCGCCGCGGGAGAGCATCTCGAAGGTCGCCCGGTCGTCGAAATCGATGCTCTGGGTGTCGAGCTCGATGCCGCGATTTTTGAGCAGCTCCTGCGCCTTGGCGATGACGGTCAGCGTCTTGAGGCCCAAGAAGTCGAACTTCACGAGACCGGCCTTCTCCGCGCCCTTGTAGTCGAATTGGGTGACGGGAACTTCCGAGCGGGGATCGCGATAGAGCGGCAATAGCTCGTCGAGCGGCCGGTCGCCGATCACCACGCCGGCGGGATGTGTCGAGGCGTTGCGGTAAAGCCCCTCGAGCTGGCGCGCGATCGCGAATAGCCGTTCGGCGATCGGCTCCTGTTCGGCGATCTGCTGCAGCCGCGGCTCCGAGGCGATGGCATCGTCGAGTTCGATGTGCTTGCCGGGCGGGTTCGGGATGAGTTTGGCAATGCGATCCACGAGGCCCAACGGCATCTGCAGCACGCGGCCGACGTCGCGCACCGCGGCACGGGCCTGCAGCGAACCGAGCGCGATGATATGCGCCACTTTCTCGTGG
>JAGWVX010000513.1 GCA_018970685.1 Alphaproteobacteria bacterium
AGCAGCGCGAAGCTCACCGGATAGCGCTCGTCCGTCGGCTTGCCGCCGTGGATGTGCCACACCGGACTTTCGAGGCGCTCGGCGGCACTCATCTCCTTGCCGCGATAGGCCTCGAGCAGAGCGATGTATTCGTCCACCGCCTTCGGAATCGAATCGAAATAGAGCTTCTTGGCGGCGCGCGGCTTCTGAAACATGAACAGCGCCAGGCTTTCCTCGGTGCCGTAGGTCAGCCATTCGTCAACCGATAAGCCGTTGCCTTTCGATTTGGAAATCTTCTGGCCCTGGTCGTCGAGGAACAGTTCGTAGTTGAAGCCTTCCGGCGGCACCCCGCCGATGGCGCGCACGATCTTCGACGACAATTCGACGGAGGAGATCAGATCCTTGCCCGCCATTTCGTAATCGACGCCCAGCGCCAGCCAGCGCATCGCCCAGTCCGCCTTCCATTGCAGCTTGACGCGGCCGCCGGTGACGGGAAGTTCCTCTTTCTTGCCTTCGTCCTCGAAGACGATGGTGCCGCGCTTGGCATCCCATTCGAGGATAGGAACCTGCAACACCACGCCGGACTTCGGCGAAATCGGCAGGAACGGCGAATAGGTGGCGCGCCGCTCCGCCCCCAGAGTCGGCAGCACAATGTCGCGCACCTTTTCGTAATGGGCGAGCACGGTGAGCAGCGCCTTGTCGAAGCGCCCGCTCCTGTAGCATTCGGTCGAGCTGAGGAATTCGTAATCGAAGCCGAAGCGGTCGAGGAACGCCTTCAATCGCGCGTTGTTGTGCGCCCCGAAGCTGTCGTGCGTGCCGAAGGGATCCGGAATGGCGGTGAGCGACTTGCCCAGATGGGCGGTCAGCATCTCCTGGTTGGGCAGGTTGGTGGGGACCTTTCGCAACCCATCCATATCGTCGGAGAAGGCGAGCAGGCGTGTCTTGGCGCCCGACATCAACTGAAACGCGTGCCGGACCCAAGTCGTGCGGGCCACCTCGCCGAAAGTCCCGATGTGCGGCAGGCCCGACGGGCCGTAGCCGGTTTCGAAGATGACATCGCCGTCGACGCCGCGTTTCTCGATACGCGCCAGGAGCTTGCGGGCCTCCTCGAAGGGCCACGCATGGGCGTGAAGTGCTTCATCGCGCAGGGAAAGTGCCGGGCCGGATGCCATCGCCGAATCAGAACCTTAAGCGTTTGGAAAGACAAGGAAAGCTAGGCTTTGGCGAGGGATGCCGTCAATGTCTGCCAAATACACTACCGCCCGATACGGCGACTACAGCGTTTTCGCTGGTCGCATCGATATTCTTTATGCGCTCGGCCGGCACTATCTCTCGCTTCCCTTTGCCGTGCTGTGCGTACTGGCAAAGCTGTTCACCGACGCGAACGGCGGCATTCTACCGTTCCTGCCGCTGGTGCTGCAGATCGTTGTCGCCGTCGCCGCCGAGCAGCTGACCACGGCCTACAGGCGGCGGCCTCCCGGCGACGACCCGCACTTCTGGGCACGGCGCTACACCTTCGTTTCGGCGATCGCCGGCGCCAGCTGGGGCATCGGCGTATTCTTCTGGCTGGTGCCCGGATCGTTCGCGGCCCAGGCCTATCTCTGCCTTGCCTATATGGGCATGACGGCGACGGAATTCATCGCCCGCAGCGCGCACAGGCCCGCCTATCTCGCTCATGCGGCGTTTTCGCTCGGGCCGCTGATCGCCGTGCTGCTGATCGACGGCGGCCTCTATCACGACATGACGGCCACGCTTCTGTTCTGTTTCGGCGCCGCGCTCGCGGGCTATTGCAACAGCATGGCGCGCCTTT
>JAGWVX010000092.1 GCA_018970685.1 Alphaproteobacteria bacterium
TATAGCGTTCGCGCTCGGCCTGATGGCCGATGATATATTTCTTGCCCAGATTCTCGACGCGAATGACGGTGTCGTCGGCCATCAGATGATATCCGCGAATGTCTTTTCAGTGCGGCGGAAATAGGCGATACCGAGCCAGAGAAATAGGGCCACAATGCCCAGGCTGAGCAGGAAGCCGGGCAAATAGAGAGCGCTTTGTCCGCCCAGAATGCACCAGCGGAAACCGTCGATCACGCCCACCACCGGATTGAGGCTGTACCAGAAGCGCCATTGCGCGGGCACAACCGTACTAGAAAAGCCCACCGGTGAAACATAGACGCCAAATTGCACGATGAAGGGGATGATGAAGCGGAAATCGCGATATTTCACATTCATCGCGGTCATCAGCAGAGCCGGACCGAGGCTGGCCAGCATGGCGAGTAAGATGAAGAGGGGCAGGAAGATCATATGCCAGCTGGGCAGGAAGCCAAACCATAGCATCAGCACACCGAGCAGCGCGAAATTGATGCCGAAATCGACCAGCGCAACCACACCAGCCGCCGAGGGCACGATGATGCGCGGGAAATAGACCTTGCCGATCAGGTTCGCGTTGGTAACGAGGCTGTTCGAGGCCTCGCTGAGGATCGACGAGAACAGAAACCAGGGCAGCATGCCGGCAAAGACCATGACGGGATAGGGCGCGGTACCTTCGCTAGGCAGCTTTGCCACACGCCCGAAGACAATGGTGAAAATCACCATGGTGAGGAACGGGCGGACCAACGCCCATGCAACGCCGATCACCGTCTGTTTGTAGCGTACCGAGACGTCGCGCCAAGCGAGGATGGCAAACAGCTCGCGATAGGCCCAGATATCGTGCCAATAGTGTCGCTCGGCCCGGCCGTGTTCGAGGATGAGCGTTCTTGTCGTTTGAAGAGATGGCGCGATTATGTCTGAAGGAGCGGGTTTGAGCATCACGCGGCCTTGAGGAAATCATCCAATGCGGTCAGAAGCCGCCTCTCGAAATTTGTGCGCCGGTATTGCGTTCGCCAGAGTTCATGGCCGGCCGATCCGAGGCGCGATGCTGCGTCGCGATCGCGGAGAAGATGGATGATTGCATCGGTAAGCGCCGGTCTGTCCGACCGTGCAACGTTAAAACCGGTGACACCATGCCGGTTGACCTCCTGTCCCCCGTCCTCCGTGGAGGCGATCACTGGTAGCCCATGCCGCATGGCATCGACATAGACGAGCCCGAATCCTTCGGCGAATCCAGGCATGGCGAACACAGTTGCGCGCTGCCAGTAGGCCTCGAGCCGCTCGTCGGCGACGAAGCCGGCGATCTCGATTGCGGCGCGCGCCGGTGAGGCAGACGCTAGGCTCCGAACCTTTTCAAGTGCCGACCCTCCGCCGACAAAAACGAGGCGTGCGTCCGGGACCGCTGCAACAACATCCGGCCAGATTCCGATGAGAAGATCGTGCCCCTTCGCAAACAGCTCGTCGGCCCGCCCCATGAGCATTACCGTCGGAGGCCCGAGCGATGGCCCTACCTGGAGCGGCTCTTCGTCTGTCGACGTACCGAGCGGACATATGACGACGTGTTTGCCCCTAGCAATCTGCTGCCCGCGTTCGACGGTATAGGCACTGTTGGCCAAAAGTAACGACGCACGCTCGATCGCCCGGACATATTTTTTTGGGGGAGGCTCCCAGATTTCCCAGCCGTGGAGCCAGAGCGCATAAGGCCTGCGCCAAAACGGAGAATCGAAGTGCGCGCGCGCCGTTGCGGTGTGGTCGTAGACTACACGGCTCACCCGTGCCGTTTCAATTGCGTTCGAGAGAACGAACCGCAAGCGGCGATCCGCATAGGTCCTGACCGCGATCTCTCCGACGGCATAATCTCCGGGATCCTGGCAAGCAAGCGCGGTGACGTGGTGAAGCTGCGACAGGGCACCGGCGGTCATGCGTGCCACGGCGCATACCCCGCCATTTCCCGCCTGCATGGACAGCGTCGACAGCAGAATGCGTCTGCCGGACGACAGGCCGTCGAACGAGCCGGATGGCATGCTTTCCTGGAAGGTCAAGGGCGGTTCTGCGAGCCCGTCTTCTTCGCGACAGCAAAGAGATAGGCGCCGCGGGCCCTGGCGATTTCGCGCTGCTTCTTCAACGGTATGAGCTTAAGTATCGGCGGACGGACAATGCGCGGGAGCGGCACGACGTCGGCCGCCTGCCCCAATGTCGTAATCTCGACCTCGTCGAAGAAGGTGGAAAGCTGGTCCTGGAGGAGATCCGCGCTATAGAACCGGGCGGAAAACCCGTCCGTCGATCGCCACAGGAGTTCGTCAAGAACCTTGCCGAACCAGAAGCCCAGAAGGTAGCGCGTCGCAATGGTCACGTAGGCGGGCATGCCGCCCATATTGTAGACCATGATGCGTGCCTCGCCGCCGGGCGCGAGCACGCGCTCGATGCCGCGCATGATGCGCCCGGTTCGCGACGAATGGTGGATGACGCCCCACGACCAGACTAGATCGAAGCGGTCATCGGGAAATTCCATCGCCTCGGCATCCATCTGCCGGATGTCGCCCTGCAATCCCTTGAGCTCGAATCTCTTCCTCGTTGCCTCGACGGAGGTAGGCGAAAGATCAATCGCCGCAAGCTGGGCGCCCGCGCGCGCCATCAGCTCGGAATGAAATCCCATGCCGCAACCGATCTCCAGCACGCGCTTGCCCTTGAGCGTGTCCACGCCCATCAGCTTTTGGAACGGATTGTCCGCGGTCGAAAAAAGCTTCGCTCCCTCCAGAAAACGGCGATCGATGTCATCGAACCATGGGAGTGTGAATTTGGCGAGGCCCGACTGTTTTTTCCAGTCGTAGCTCATCATGTGATCGGTCCACCACGTCTTGTTGCCGAGCTGGACGCTCCAGCGATCCATCGTGGCCGCGCGTTTGTCGTGGTAGTTCAGGACATTTCTCCGGGGGATGTGGCGGGCAAGGCGGCTAGTGCGACAGCATGGGCTGTCCTGTCCGGGATGGCGCGGTCGCGCCGTAGACTTCAAGCAGCCACAGGCGCGATGCCTGTCCCTTGAAGCGCAGCTTCGGCTTTGCGGCCGCATGGGATTGGTGCGGCAGCGCGCCCCAACCGCCTGTCGGCACGGAAAATCCGGTCTTGGCGCGACGACGTACGACAGCCGGCAACGCGAGCGAGGGTGCGCAGGCAAGGGCGGCCTTGCCGGCGCCGGGCGCGAGCGACGGGATATCCGGCGCGAGGAAACTGGTAAGACGCCAATCGACGAGCGGAACGCGGATTTCGAGACCGTGCGCCATTCCCGCCCAATCGGAATCGCGCAGCAGCTGGTTACGCATGTAGTTGGAGGATTCTAGCACACAAACCCGACCGGTTTGGCTCGCGGGGTTCGGGTCCAATTGGGCCTCGATCGTCCGCAAGGGGCTGAGACGGCGCAGTCCCTCGCGCGTCACATCCTCGCCGAGTAGCGCTGGCAATTCGTCCGGCAAGTAGAGCCCCCGGCGCAGCAGATAGGCACCTGCCCAGCTCCCCGCGTATTCAAGCATGCCTAGCGCCTTCGGCTGGGCTCGGGCGAAGTCTGGCATCAGCATCTGCATCAATGTGCGCGCGGCGCGACCAAGAAACGGTACTGAGGCGAACGCGCCATAGCGCCGCCGCCAGCGCGGAATATCACAAAAGCTAGGGTAACCGGCCAGAAGCTCGTCGCCACCGAGGCCGGATAGAGCGACTTTCAGGCCAACCTCCTTCGCCGCTTTGGAGACAAACCACGTGTTGACCCCGTCGATCGAGGGCTGGTCCATCGCCTCGAGAATGGCGGGCAAATCTTCCCTGAACTCGCGCGCGCCAACGCGGCGGACGATATGTTCAGCGCCATAGTGTCGAGCGACCTCCGATGCCAGCGGCACCTCGTCTTCGGCAGTGCCGGCAAATTCATCGAAGCCAAGCGTGATCGCGCGGATTCTCTCTTGGCCGGCATCACGCATCAGCCCCAGCAGCGCGCCGGAATCGATCCCAGCCGAAAGGAACACGCCCACCTCGACATCGGCCAGAAGGTGTGCACGCACGCTATCGAGCGCGGTTTGGCGCAGGCGTTCGGCCAGTTCGGACGGCGCTACCGGATGCATGGCGCCCTCCGCCAGTATGGCCGCTAGATTGGTAAAACGCTGCGGTTCGCGCGGCCCGGTCTCGTCGACCCATTGGAAGTGCCCTGACGGCAGCGCGCGAATTTCACGATAGAGCGTGAATGGTTCAGGCAGGTGGCCGAAAAGATGGAACCCGACCAGACCTGCCGGCTCCGGATCGCGCGAGATCTGGCTGCCAGTAAGCAATGCCTTCACTTGCGAGGCGAAGCGAAAGGTCCAGCCGTCATTGGCAGTGTAAAGCGGCTTGATCCCGTAAGGATCGCGGGCAAGGAACAGGCCGCGCTTTTCATTGTCCCAGATCGCAAAAGCGTACATTCCGCGGAGACGATGGACCATCTCCGCGCCGTCGCGTCGATAGAGATGCAAGAGCGCTTCTGTGTCCGATGCCGTACGGAATTGCGCACCTTGCGTCTCCAGTTCTGCGCGTAGCGCCGGGTAATTGTAGATCTCGCCGTTGAAAACGACAACGTAGCGTTCGTCCGCGCTTGCCATTGGCTGGGTCGCGCGTTCTGACAGGTCGATGATCGAAAGACGGCGGTGGCCAAAGCCGCAGCGCCGATCCCCGTTCCACCACACACCCGCCCCGTCCGGCCCACGGGCACGCATGGCTTCGCGCGTGGCGAGCAATTCGGCTTCCCTCGGCGGATTGGCTGCCGTGTGATAGGCGAAGATGCCGTTAATGCCGCACATTTTGAACTAACGAACAGCCCTAAGTTCGACACCTACGCGAATACTCTTGCGAGCCAGCCACCTGGCAAGCTGATGTGACGGTCGCTCCACAGTCCAGAAAAAAACGAATGTAAGACATGCGCAACTTGCGAGACCAATTCCGAACTTCACGATCCGATCAGTCTGCAGACCGGCCACCAGCGAAAGCGCCAATGGGTGAATGAGATAGAGCGAATAACCCCCTTGCCCCAAGCGTTCAAAGACACGCACGGTACCGTGAGCGACGGCGTCAGCTATTTCCCATTGTAGCCAGAGGTAGGCGATGGGTGCGAAGACGATCATGCTGGCTGCGTATCTGACAGGCGAATGAAAATGCAGCGCCGTGGCAATGCTGCTTGCGAGCCAGACGAACGTTCGGATCGCTGGAATTTGCCAGCGTGCCAGGATCGTTAGGATGCTATCGAGGCGCGATGCAAGCACGGCCCCAGAAATCCAGACGGGCAATCCATAGACCCATGTGAGGGACAGGCCGTATCCCCAAAGAAAGCCAGATGGATTCTGGACAAAAGCGAATACAGCAATCATCGGTGCAATAGAGAAAATCAGTAGTCCTGACCAGCTGACGATTCGCACAAGCGCGCGAAAAGCGGGATAAAGCGAGTAGTAGATCAATTCGCAGTAAAGCGACCAAAGAACAGGATCCAGCACGCCATCGCGACCGGTCAGAGCGTGCGCAAGTAACGTCGCGGCGATTAACGGTAACCCGACTCGGATCATCCTGCGAATCCAGAATTCCCGGGTATCGAATGCCTTGCCTGACGCGTAAGGTAGGTGGATGCAAAAACCAGATATCACAAAAAATACGACAACGGCTGCAACCCCGTCGAACGCGATACCATTCGCCGACGCCGCAAGACGGACTAGGCACGACCGAGCACCTACAGCAGTCAACAGACCTGCGACCGGCAACCCGCCCAAATGGCTCATCATCACCCAAACAGCACAAATCAGTCTCAGCGTGTCGATACCGCCGATATGCTGGGGCGCTCTTGAGGGCGCGCGTTGAGAAACTTCAGTTGTACGCAAGACTGGCGGTGTACCAATTTGACCGCTGCATTCCGCTATTTCCCATCAAATCCCGCCATAGCCCGCGATAAACGAAATTATCGAGTGCATCAAATTGGCGACCTAGCACGACGCCTAAGCTCCATGTCGGCGACGTACCAGTCGTAGGCAGCCTTGAGGCCTTCTTCAAAACGGGTCTTGGCGGTCCAACCGAGGGCGGCGAGCCGGCTCACGTCCATCACCTTGCGCGGCATGCCGTCCGGCTTGCTACGATCGTAGACAAATTCACCGGACCAGCCGACAACCTTGGCGACAGCCTTCGCCAGTTCGCGGATGGTGATGTCGGTTCCGGTACCGAGATTGAGGTGGCTCTCCCCAGAGTAGTGCCGCATCATGAAGACCAGACCGTCGGCCAAGTCTTCCGTGTAAAGGAACTCGCGCCGCGGCGTGCCGCTGCCCCAGATCACGACGTTGTCCTCGCCATTGGCTTTGGCAGCGTGCACCTTCATGATCATCGCCGCGACGACATGGCCGTTGACGAGGTCGTAGCGGTCGCCGGGGCCGTAGAGATTGGTCGGCATCGCCGCGATGAAATCACAGCCGTATTGCCTGCGGTAGGCTTGACACATCTTGATGCCGGCGATCTTGGCAATGGCATAGGCTTCATTGGTCGGCTCGAGCGGGCCAGTGAGCAGGGCCTCCTCCTTCATCGGTTGTGGCGCCTCGCGCGGATAGATGCACGAGGAACCGAGAAAGAGCAGCTTCTTAACGCCGGTCCGGTAAGCCGCGTGGATGACGTTGGTCTCGATCGCGAGGTTGTCGTAGAGGAATTCCGCCGGCTTAGTGCTGTTGGCGTGAATGCCGCCGACCTTCCCCGCCGCGAGGAACAACGCATCGGGTCGGGCCGCCGCCAGCCAGTCCTCGACTTCCGCTTGGCGTGTCAAATCGAGGTCGCCGCGGCCGGCAGTCAAGATTTCGCAATGCTCTCGGCGCAGCCGGCGCAAGATCGCACCGCCCGCCATGCCCAGATGTCCGGCGATCATGACCCGCTTGCCGTCGAGCGAAAACGCCACGCCCTCAGTCACAGCCGTGCCGTGTGTCCTTCTCGAATAGCTTCAGATCCGCATCCACCATTTCGATCACCAGCTCCTTGAAGCCGGTCTGGTGTGTCCAGCCGAGCATCCGGCGGGCCTTGTCGGCGTCACCAAGCAGGAGGTCCACCTCGGTGGGTCGGAAGTAGCGGGAATCGACTTCCACGAGCGTGCGGCCGCTAGCGGCATCGATACCTTTTTCCTCGATGCCCTTGCCCTTCCAGTGCAGCGTGATGCCAACATAAGCGAAGGAAAGCTCAATAAACTCGCGCACGGAATGCGTCTCGCCCGTGGCCAGCACGTAGTCGCCCGGCTCGGGCTGCTGGACAATCCGCCACATGCCATCGACGTAGTCGCGCGCGTGGCCCCAGTCGCGTTTGACATCGAGGTTGCCGATATAGAGCCTGTCCTGCAACCCGAGATGAATGGCCGCGACCGCGCGCGTAATTTTGCGCGTCACGAAGGTCTCTCCGCGCACCGGACTCTCATGGTTGAACAGGATGCCGTTCGAAGCGTGGATGCCATAGGCCTCGCGATAGTTCACGGTGATCCAGTAGCCGTAGAGCTTGGCCGCCGCATAAGGGCTGCGCGGATAGAACGGCGTGGTCTCTCGCTGCGGCGTCTCCTGTGCCAGACCGTAAAGCTCCGACGTCGACGCTTGGTAGAAGCGCGTATGCCCGGTCAGCCCCAAGAGACGGATGGCCTCGAGCAACCGCAGAACGCCAAGGCCGTCGGCGTTACCGGTGTATTCGGCAGTCTCGAAGCTCACCTGGACGTGGCTCTGGGCGGCGAGATTGTAGATCTCGTCCGGTTGCGTTTCCTGCACCAGACGGATGAGATTGGTCGCATCCGTCACGTCGCCGTAGTGCATGACGAACGACGTCCCCTCGACGTGTGGATCTTGGTAGAGCGCGTCGACGCGGCCGGTGTTGAACGACGACGAGCGTCGCTTGACGCCGTGAACCTTATAGCCCTTTTTCAGCAGAAAGGCCGCCAGATAAGAGCCATCCTGACCCGTCACGCCGGTGATGAGTGCGGTTCGGACGGTCATGCGTCGCGCGCCAAATGCTCGAAGTAACCTATCGTCTTCTCCAGTCCTTTTTCGAGCGCCACGGAGGGCGACCACCCGAGAAGCGCACGCGCCTTGGTTATGTCGGGCTGGCGTTGCTTGGGGTCATCGGCCGGCAACGGGCGGAGCTCGATTTTAGACTTCGAGCCGCTCATAGCGACGATCTTTTCGGCAAGTTCGCGAATTGTGAATTCCTTGGGATTCCCAAGATTGATCGGACCGGTAACGTCATCGGGTGAGTTCATCAAACGGATCAGTCCGTCGACGAGATCGTCCACATAGCAGAACGACCGTGTCTGGCTCCCGTCGCCATAGATCGTGATCGGCTCATCGCGTAACGCCTGCATAATGAAGTTCGACACCACACGACCGTCATTCGGATGCATCCGTGGGCCGTAGGTGTTGAAGATGCGAGCGACCTTGATGTGCAAACGGTGTTGGCGGTGATAATCAAAGAACAGCGTCTCCGCGCAACGCTTGCCTTCATCGTAACAAGCTCGTGTGCCGATGGGGTTCACATTGCCCCAATAATCCTCGACTTGGGGGTGGACACTGGGGTCGCCATAGACCTCGCTGGTCGAGGCCTGCAGAATCTTGGCCTTCACGCGCTTGGCAAGCCCCAAGGCATTGATGGCGCCATGCACCGAGGTCTTGGTGGTCTGGACCGGATCGCGCTGGTAATGGATGGGCGAAGCGGGACAGGCCAGGTTGTAAATTTCGTCGACCTCGACATAGAGCGGAAACGTCACGTCGTGACGCATCAGTTCGAAGCGACGGTGACCGAGAAGATGTTCGACGTTGCGTCGGGCGCCCGTGTAAAAATTGTCAACACAGAGGACTTCGTGCCCGCGCGTGAGCAGCGCTTCGCACAGAAATGAGCCGATGAAGCCAGCCCCACCGGTCACGAGCACGCGTTTTTGCAGATGCATCTTGGGTTTGTCGTCAGGACCCGCGAATGCAATAGCTCGGCGTCGAACCAAGCTACCGCACGCCGGGTGAAAGACCTTCCCCGGATCGGCGTCGTTCAAAAATCAGTTACCAACCGTGTCACAACATACTTTCGGCTGGCACCACATGCGTACGGGGCAGAAACACTGGCGTGCATCCCCCCATAAGATTGAGCAATACGCGAACCCGGCCCGCGTCGGTTAGCTGTTCGAGCTCGCCGATAAGATCGGCAAACGGACCCACCACGACGCGCACCGGATGACCGACAGTGAGGTCGGCTTGCCAGCGCAACACACCATCTTCCCCGCAGGCGTCGATCAAGGCCTCGACCAC
>JAGWVX010000093.1 GCA_018970685.1 Alphaproteobacteria bacterium
TGATGCCCGGCGACTTCATGTCGATCAGCAGGAAGCTGATGCCTTCCTGTTGCTTGACGCCCGGATCGGTACGCACCAGGCAGAAAATCCAGTCGGCGTATTGGGCCAGCGTGGTCCAGGTCTTCTGGCCGTTGACGATGTAATGATCGCCTTCGCGCACGGCACGCAGCCTGAGGCTTGCCAAGTCCGAACCCGAACCGGGCTCGGAATAACCCTGACACCACCAATCCTCGCCCGAGAGGATGCGCGGCAGGAAACGCTTCTTCTGCGCCTCGCTGCCGAAGGTGTAGAGCACGGGCCCCAGCATGTTGAGGCCGAAGGCCACCAGCGGCGGCATTTCCGCCCGGGCGCATTCCTCGTTGAAGATGTAACGCCGCGTCACACCCCAGCCGGTGCCGCCGTATTCCTTCGGCCAATGCGGGGCCACCCATCCCTTACCGTAGAGCAGCTTGTGCCACGCCATATACTCGTCGCGCGTGCGCGTAACCGTTTCCGGTCCGCTCAAACTGCGCGGCAGCTTCGGTTTGGATTCGGCGACGAAGGCGCGCACTTCGGCGCGAAACGCCTCGTCCTCGGGCGAGAAGGAAAGATCCATCGTGTTTGTCCTCGAGCACGTGCCCGTCGAAGAAAACAATACACATGCACAAGCGCGCGCCAAGCGTTCGCGGCGAACTTTATCTTGACGGTGGGGAATCGTGCTTCGAGGCACAGGGTCATCCTGAGGTGCGGGCGCAGCGAGCCTCGAAGGACGCTCGCGCCTCGGCATGACGATACTTAACCGCGTTCCTTGCGGATCGCTTCGTGATGGCGAATGACTTCCTTGACGATGAAGTTGAGAAACTTCTCGGCGAAATCGGGATCGAGTTTGGCTTCGTGCGCCAGGGCGCGCAGCCGCGCGATCTGCTGCGCCTCGCGCGCCGGATCGGCAGGCGGCAGGTTGTGCTCAGCCTTGTAGCGGCCGACCGTCTGCGTGCACTTGAAGCGCTCGGCCAGGAGATGGATCAGCGCCGCATCGATATTGTCGATGCTGTCGCGCAGACGCAGAAGTTCGAGATCGATAGACGCCATGGGCCGACCCTTGGGAACGCATAGACTTAGTCATATGCGATCAGGGCCGGCCCCTGCAACGCGCCGGCCGGTTCCGCTCTCCGGCGCTACCGTTCGTCTTCGGAGTCAAGTTCCAGCCACATGGCGTTCAGCACCGCCAAAGTGACGGCAAAGCCAAGACCGAGAACCCAGGAAAAATACCACATGGCGTTGCCTCAATAATTGCTGTGGCTGTCGGACATGATGGCCTCCGCCTTCACCGGCCCGCGCAAAATGCGATAGGCCCAGGCGGTGTAAGCCAGCACGATCGGCAGGAAAATCACCGTGCACCCCAGCATGATATAGAGCGTCAGCTTGCTGGACGAGGCATCCCACACCGTCAAGCTCATGTCGGGATTGGACGACGACGGCAGCAGGAAGGGAAACAGCGAAAGGCCCGCCGTCGCGATCACGCCGAACGGCACCAGCGCCGAACCGATCCAGGCCAGCAGCGGAACCCGGCGCGAAAGGACCGCGATCAGAGCTCCCAGATAGGCCACCAGCGGCGCGATCCAGAACAGCGGATGAAGGGTGTAGTTGCCCCACCAGCCGCCGCCGACGCGCGCCACCGTCTTGAGCAGCGGGTTGGAAGGCCCGTCCGGCGCGATCACGCTGGTGATACGAAACCCGTCGAGCTCCCGCACCCAAACGCCGGCGACCGTGAACAGGACGACGAATAACAAAGCGGCGTAGGGCACCACCGCGCGCGCGCGGGCGCCGGCCTTGCCGTCGGCCTTGAGGTTAAGCCATGTGGCCCCGTGCAGCACCAGCATCGCCACCGAGACCAGTCCCGCCAGCAGCGCAAAGGGATTGAGCAGCGAGAACAGCGTTATGGTTTCGTGCAGGCGAAGATCGCTGTCGAAGCCGAAGGGAACGCCGACGAACAAATTGCCGAAGGCGACGCCGAACACCAGGGCCGGAACGAAGCCGCCGATGAACAGCGCGATGTCCCACCAGCTGCGCCAAGCCGGGCTGGAGAGCTTGCTGCGGAACTTGAAGCCGACCGGCCTCAGGATCAGCGCCAGCAGCACCAGGAACATCGCCAGGTAGAAGCCCGAGAACGAGGCCGCATAAAGCGCCGGCCAAGCGGCGAAAATCGCGCCGCCGCCCAGGATCAGCCAAACCTGATTGCCTTCCCACACCGGCCCGACCGTGTTGATCACGACGCGCCGTTCCAAGTCGGTTTTCGCGACGAAGGGCAGCAGGATCGCCGCGCCCAGATCGAAACCGTCCATAATCGCAAGCCCGATCAGAAGAATGCCGAGCAGCGCCCACCAGATAAGCCGCAGCGTTTCATAATCCATTGCATTCACTCCGCCGGCACGCGAGCAAACGGCGCCGCCACAGCGTGGCCGAGCGTGCCGTCCGGTCCGAGCCGGATGTATTTGACCATGAGAAAGATGTCGGCGATCAACAGACTGCTGTAGAAAACCAGGAAACCGAGCAGGCTGAACAGCACGTTCCCCGCCGTGGTCGACGAAACGCCGAGCGCGGTGGGCAGAACGCCTTCGATCACCCAGGGCTGCCGGCCGTATTCGGCGACAATCCAGCCGAGTTCCGCGGCGATCCACGGCAGCGGCAGGGTCCACAGCGCCACCCGCAGGAAGGTGCGGCTGGCATCAAGCTTGCGCTTGGCGGACAGCCAGAACGCCACGGCGAACAGCATAATGAAATAGAAACCCAGCCCCACCATGAAGCGGAACGACCAGAACAACACCGGCACGTCGGGAATCGTGGAATTGGCCGCCGCGTCGACCTCTTGCGGCGTGGCGTTCTGCACGTCCGGCCGGAACCGTTTCAGCAAAAGCCCGTAGCCCAGATCGGCGACATGGGCGTCCAGTAACTTCCGCGCGGCCACGTCGCCGCGGTTGGTCTTGAGTTTGCTGAGCGCGTCGTAGGCGATCATGCCGCTCTTGATCCGGGTCCGGGCGAGATCGACCAACTGGTTGATACCCGGCACCGGCGTATCCGCCGACCGCGTGGCGATCAGGCCCAGCACCCACGGTATCTTCACCTCGTATTGCGTGGTGTGGGTCTTCAGATCGGGAACGCCGAAAACCGTAAACGACGCGGGCGCCGGCTCGGTATTCCACATCGCCTCGACGGCGGCGATCTTCATCTTCTGGTTCAAGCCGGCCGTATAGCCGCTCTCGTCGCCCAGCACGACGACGCTAAGCGCCGACGCCAGACCGAAACTCGCCGCGATCGTCATCGAACGTCTGGCGAGTTCGACGTGACGGCCGCGCAGCAGATAAAAGGCGCTGATCGCGAGCACGAAGACCGATCCGACGACGTAACCCGCGCTGACCGTGTGCACGAACTTCGCTTGCGCAACCGGGTTGAACAGGACGTCCATGAAGTTCGAGACTTCCATGCGCATCGTGGCGGCGTTGAAATGCGCCCCCGTCGGGAACTGCATCCAGCCGTTGGCGATCAGAATCCACAAAGCGGAGAGGTTCGAGCCGATGGCCATGCCCCAGGTGACGATCAGATGGCCGACCTTCGACATCTTATTCCAACCGAAGAAAAACAGGCCGATGAAGGTCGCCTCGAGGAAGAAGGCCATCAGGCCCTCGATCGCCAGCGGTGCGCCGAAGACGTCGCCCACATAGTGCGAGTAGTAGGCCCAGTTCGTGCCGAACTGGAATTCCATGGTGATGCCGGTGGCCACGCCCATGGCGAAGTTGATGCCGAAAAGGGCGCCCCAGAATTTCGTCATATCGCGCCAGATCTCGCGTCCCGTCATCACGTAGACGGTCTCCATGATGCCGAGCAGGATGGAGAGACCGAGCGTCAGAGGCACGAACAGAAAGTGGTAAAGCGCTGTAATGGCGAATTGCAGCCGGGAAAGTTCGACGATGTCCATGATGTTTTCCTAGCGATGATTGAAGCCCAGAATTCGGGCGGAAACCGCGGCGGAATCGGCGAGCGGACGGTGTGACGGACCGAAGAAAAGGAAGTAGAGGCTGGTCAGCATGACGAGCTTCGCAGCCAGCAGAATCGCGATGTCGCGCCAGAAGTGCGGCCTGCGGGCAGCCGGCGTCATTTTCCGTTTTTCTTCGCCCAGTTTCGCTCCCACCAGCCTACGCCCGCCAGAACGACCGCAAAAGTTACCAAAATCAGAATTATAAGGCCCAAATACAGCGCTTCGCCCGTTGTCATGGAATTTGCCCCCAAATCTGGTGGACTTCGCTTCTGTCATGGCACCGCCAGCCCCGTATTTGACGGATATCAATTCCACACGTTTGAAATTGAATTATTCGAATGAAAGCCATTGTGGAAGCCGGGGAGGACATTATGACGCTGATGCGCATCCGCTTGGAGGTTGCCCGGATCGGAGAGTTTCCGAACGGCAGCAGCCAGCATGGTTATGAGTTTTTGGCGCCTCTTACAGAGGATGGGCGCATCGACATGGAGGTTTGGCCGCGCGTCCGCGACAAATGCGCCGTCGTGCGCTTTTGGGGCGACGCGCCGGAGGAACACGGCCGGCTGCGTCATACAGGGCATGGCTGGCGATTCGACTACGACAAATCGACCACAACGGACGATGAGCCGTTCTTCAAGCTCGACCGGCACAGAATTACGCCCGGAGGCTATCTGTCGGTGCGTGAGCACGACGGGGTTCAGCGGCCGTTCAAAATCGTCGAAATCGAACCTGCCGCCGAAATGGATGTGTCCTAAGCGCATCCTGCGCCGGTAAATTGCCGTATTCCGTGCGTTCTGTATTGGCCTGACGCCAACTGCCTGTTAGATTCGCTAGTGACACTCAGCAACAGAATCATATGCACGGACCGGTCGCTCCGGCAGCCCAAAGCGACGATACTTTGTTTCAGACGCTGATCGCCACCGCCGTCGACGGCATCATGGTGATCGACGAGCTTGGAATCGTACAGGTTTACAACAAGGCCTGCGAGCGGCTGTTCCAATACCGGGCCGACGAAGTCATCGGGCAAAACGTCAAAATGTTGATGCCCGCACCCTATCGCGAGCAGCATGACGGCTATCTCGAACATTATAGAACTTCGGGCGAGGCGCGAATCATCGGCGTCGGGCGCGAGGCTCGCGGACAGCGCAAGGACGGCTCGGAATTTCCGCTCTATCTGTCGGTCGGCCAGGGCGCCCTGGACGGCAAGCGCATCTTCGTCGGCGTCGTTCACGACCTGACCCAGCTCAAATCCGAGGCGGCGGCGCGCGAGCAGGAGCGCAATTTCCTGGCTTCGATCGTCGAATCGTCGAACGACGCCATCATCAGCAAGACGCTGGACGGAACCATCACCAGCTGGAACGCCGCGGCGGAGTATATCTTCGGCTATACGGCCAAGGAGATGATCGGCCAGCCGATCTCGACCCTGTTCCCGCCCGACATGATCGACGAAGAGACGTTCATCCTCGCCAAGCTCGCCAAAGGCGAGAGCATCGAGCACTATGAGACGGTGCGTCGGCGCAAGGGCGGCGCCCATATCGACATTTCGCTCACCGTTTCGCCGCTGTACGACGCCGGCGGCAAGATCATCGGCGCTTCCAAGACGGCCCGCGACATCACCGAGCGCAAGACCGCCGAGGCTCGCCTGCAGATGCTGCAAAACGAGCTAACGCACGTCGCGCGGCTGACGGAAATGGGACAGTTCTCCGCCGCGCTGGCGCACGAATTGAACCAGCCGCTCACCGCCATGCTCAACTACGTCAACGTCGCCAAACGGCTGCTCGTCTCGCAAAATCCCGACGCCCCGGCGAAGACCTACGAAACCATCGCCAAGGCCGGCCAGCAGGCGCAGCGCGCCGGGCAGATCATCCGCCGCATGCGCGATTTCGTGGAGAAGCGCGACAGCAAGCGAACGATCGAAGACATCAACAAGATCGCCGCCGACGCGATCGCACTCGGACTGGTGGGCGCCAAGATCGCCAACATCAAGATGCACACGACTTTTGCCGACCGGGCGCCCGCGGTGCTCGTCGACAAGGTGCAAATCCAGCAGGTTCTGGTGAATCTGCTGCGCAATGCCGCCGAGGCGATGGCCGAATCACCCAAGCGGGAACTGACGGTCACCACCCGCAACATCGACGATACCGCTGTCGAAGTCGCGGTCGCCGACACCGGCCCGGGCATCCCCGAAGACCTTGCAAAACGCCTGTTCGAGCCATTCGTCACCACCAAGGCCGGCGGCATGGGCATCGGGCTTGCCATTAGCCAGTCCATCGTCGAGGCTCACGGCGGACAGCTGCGAATGGCGCCCAACAAGAACGGGGGCGCGATCTTCCATTTCAGGCTGCCGGCGGCACCAACGATGGAATAGCGACATGGCGGAGAGCGGAACGGTCTTCATCGTCGATGACGATCCCGACATTCGCGATTCCCTCGCCTTGCTGATGGAATCGTCCGGTTACAAGGCGAAGCCCTACGCCTCCGGCGTGGAATTCCTGGAAAACGAAAATCCGGGGACGGCGGGCTGTCTGCTGGTCGACGTGCAGATGCCGGACATGAACGGCCTCGAACTGCAGCATGAACTGGGTGCGCGGCATTTCCGGCTTCCCGTCATCATCATGACGGGTCACGGCGACATCCCCATTGCCGTGCAGGCCATGAAGGCGGGCGCCGTCGATTTTCTGGAAAAGCCATTCGACGACGACGTGCTGCTGGATTGCGTCCGGCGGGCGCTGGAACGCGTCGCCTCGTCCGCCGATGAGGCTCATATCGCGAGAGAGGCCGAGCAGCGGTTGTCGCACCTGACGGAGCGCGAACGGCAAGTTCTCGAACTGATCGTCGCAGGCAAAGCGAACAAGGTCATCGCCTACGAATTGTCGATCTCGCCGCGCACCGTCGAGATCCATCGCTCGCGCGTGATGGAGAAAATGGACGCCGGCAATCTCGCAGACCTCGTTCGCATGGTGTTGTCGATCAAATCCTAGCGGTAATTACGTATTTTTTCCGCCCTGCGTACGGATTAGCCTCCGGAAACCTATCCAATTCATGGGTTATCGGAGTCCGCGCATTGGACCTGACAATCGACCTCGTAGACGACGACGACGCGGTGCGCGATTCCCTGCGCGCGCTGTTGGAGTCCTACGGCTATGCGGTGCGCGACTACGCCTCCGCCGAATCCTATTTGCGGTGCAGCAACGACCGCCCCGGCGACTGCGTGATCGTCGATCATCACATGCCGGAGATGACCGGCCTCGAACTCCTCGAAGACTTGCGGGCGCACGGCGACGACATCCCCGCCATCATTCTGACCGGGCGTTACGATCCGTCTCTGGAGCAGCGCGTCGCCCAGGTAAAGGTCGTCGCGCTGCTCCACAAACCGGTCAACGACGAGCACCTCGTCAACTGCATCAAGCGGGCCTGCGCCAGTACCGGCGTCACGCCGTAAGCCGTCCGCCCGCAAAACAATCGCGTCTTTCATAGCCGTCGTGGGACGTAGGGAGAATTCCTTACGGGAAAGCCACGACTATCAATCGCGCGGCGCCGAGGACACCCTTCCATCCATAAAAACAAGAACGGGCGGCTGTGAACTCGCGCTGATAAAGGACATTTTCTTGATGAGCGCGAAAGAAGTTCCCATCGGAAAACCCCCTCCCCGGGGACCTTCGGCTCACAGCCGCCCCCTTCTCGCAGATCGAGACCGCCGATCAGTTCGCCGCGATTCGCGCGCGGCGGCCGGACATTGCCGCAAGCCTCCGCCAAACAATGAAGACTGAGGAGAACCCAGCATGATGTCCCTTCACCTGCTGACAGCATTACTGCCGCCCAGCGCGCTGACACTGACCTCTACGACCTTCGATGACGACGGCGTCCGCGCATCGCTGGATGACATCCGCGAGACGATTTCGGCGCAAATCCGGCAGGTCAAAGCCGATCTCGGCGGGTACCCCGAGGTTGCCGAAGCAATCCACCGAATCGTGAACTCCACCATAGAACGTTGATTATTCTGGTAAAACATCCACAGAGTCCGCTGCGCAACTACATGCGACATAGAATTACTTGACGATACGCGACCTGTCGCCGAGGTTGACCGGCAAGATGGGCCGCTTCCTTCGTCTCGCTGCATTCCACGCCGCGTTCGCCGCGATGATGCTGCGCGCCTTAATGCCGGCGGGCTGGATGCCGAGCCAGAACGATGCCGGCGGCTCGCCGCTCGTCATCTGTTCCATCAACGGCCCCGTCCATCTCGTGGTGGGACGCGACGGCCAGCCGCTCAAGCAGGCACCGAGCCGTCACGAGGACTGCCCCTTCGCCGCCGCCGCGCATCTGGCACAGACGGCCTCCGTCGTGGCGACCGCGCTGCCGTCGCAGGTATCGGCGCCCGCTTATTGGACGGCGCATGTCGCCGTCGTCGCCGGTCCGCCGCGCTACGCCGTACAATCGCCGCGCGCACCTCCGGACTTCGTCTGAGCCAATATGACCGCAAGACCGCGCCCGCCGTTCGCCGCGCGGGAGGTTCACTCCTTTAGACGAGGCAAATCATGTCGATACGATATCTGAATTCGAACACCCTGCATTTCACCGCGATGATCGCACTGGCGGTCATCGTATTCGGCGGCCACGCCCAGGCCGCCGGCGTCACGGTCAGCAACGGCTGGATCCGCAAGCTTCCCGCCAATCTCCCGGCGGCGGGTTATTTCGAGCTGCACAACGGCGGCGACAAAGCCGTGTCGCTGACCGGCGCGAACTCGCCGGCTTGCGGCATGCTCATGCTGCATCAGTCCAAAGACATAGGCGGCATGGAGCACATGAGCGATGTCGCCAGCGTCGATGTGGCGGCCGGCAAAACGGTGACGTTCGCGCCGGGCGGTTATCATCTGATGTGCATGCATCCCGGGCCGGCGCTGCAGATCGGCGCCAAGGTGCCGGTGACCCTGAACTTCCGCGGCGGGACGAAAGTCGTGGCCGATTTTGCGGTCCGCAACGCGGGAGGCAAATAGCCTATGACGCGCCGATCTTTTGCGCAGCGGCTGCTGACGGCGGCCGCTCTAATGCTGGCGTTCGCGCCGCAGGCAAGTCTGGCCTGCGCTTGCGGCTGCGGCGTCTTCGACGTCGGAACCAGCGCCCTTCTGCCGACTGCCAGCGGCGGAACGGCGTTCGTCGAATACGATTTCATGGATCAGAACCGCAACTGGAGCGGAACCTCCAGCGCACCCTCGTCCGCCAACCCCGA
>JAGWVX010000094.1 GCA_018970685.1 Alphaproteobacteria bacterium
GGCCGGCACAAGGTCTTGGTTCCAGATGCCTTGCAGATTGGCGGGCTGGCCTCCCGGCCGCGACGAAGAAATCAGCAGATACCGCCCGAACTGATAATAAAGTGCGGCCAGAGCCGGGTCGCCGGCCGTCTTGAAATCGCGGATGCGCGCGTCCGTCGTTCCGCCGGACGAGACGTTCGGGCCCAACTGCAGATGCACGCGGCGGAAGAGATTCCGAAAATCCTCAAGATGCGCCAGACGCAGCTGGTCGTAACTCTTGCGCGACGCCGCGTCGGTAAAGCCGCGTGCACGACCGAGCGCGTCGCCGCCGATGTCGCGATAGTTCCGAAAACCGGTCGCGTTGCTGAACACGATGGTGACGGCATCCGCATCCCGTACGCGCAGGCGGCCGTTTTCCTGCACGACGGTTCCGCCTTCGGTCAGCACTTTCAAGACGGCCGCATAGCGCAGGCCCGGTTCGGTCCATGACGCGATCCAGGAATAGGGCGGGTTCTGCCGCGGCTGGATCCGACCGGTCAGTTGCAGCGTGTCCGCCGCCGTCGCGGCGCCGACGGCTCCGGGCTGCGGCGAGTCCAGTGCAATCGACAGGTTCTGTTTTCCGGCTTGATCGGCGGTAAGACGAACGACCATCACCTGATCGGGACGGGAGACGAAGACTTCCCGGCGGAAGCGGACGCCTCCCGACCGATAAGAGGCGGTGGCCGTCGCATCGTCCAGGACAAGGCTGCGCTTGTAGTCGCCGGCGTCGCCGGGCTGTTCGAACTGCAGGCGCAAGTCGCAGAAGGGTTGATAGGGCAGCAGCACCGGCGGACGGCCCATCATCTTGGCGGAGAGTTCTTCGGCCTCGTCGATCCGGCCGGAGAAGATCAGTTCCCGAAGCCGCGCCAAATGCTTGCCCGCATGAGGATCGACATAGTCATGCGGTTCGCCGCCCCACAGCGTCGTCTCGTTGATCTGGATGCGTTCATCGGATGTCCCGCCGAACACCATGGCGCCGATACGCCCGTTGCCGAGGGGGAGAGCCTCGGTCCATTGCGCGGCAGGCCGGTCATACCAAAGGACCAGTTCGTCGGACGCCGCGGCGGCTTGCCCCAACATCGGCATAGCGAGCGCCGCTGCACCGCCCTGCAAAACGTTTCGCCGTGTCGGTTCCATTGCCAGGCATCCCTTCAGCGCATTTTTCTTCTTATAGAAGATACTCGCCCTATGACAGCGCGGACGCGGCAGAAGGGCGGCAGACTTCCCCTGTCACCGCGCCAGCCTGGGCCGGAAGAGCAGAAGCTTCTGCGGCGGCTGATCCATGGTGCTGCTGTGCATCACCGTTCCCTGCACCGTGACGTGCCGGCCGGCCATGTCGCGGAACCGCTGCGGCGTGGTCTCGCCCGCGATGATCGCCACGAGGCGCGCCTTGGAAACGTCGCCCATCGCGGCGCTGCGATAGCAAACGGGCTTGTCGAGCATCAGGACGGGGTAGGTATAGCGGCGGCCGTCATGCACATTGCTGGCCTTCGCCAGCGAGACGACGCCGGACAACGTCACCGAAGCTCCTTCGGAAAGGCACTGCGCCGCGAAGCCCGGCGGCGCGTAGGCCGCAATCAGGAGCGAACACATCAAGCCGCGTGCGAGCCATGTCATCGGGGCCGGTCTCCTTGGCGATGGCCAAAAATAGCAATGGCGCTGCGCGAAAGCCATTGTGGAGGCCCGGCGGTCCGCATGCGCAAGGCACGGCGTTTACGGCGAGCGCTAGGCTTTGGGGTAGTGCATCTCCAGCACCTTGGTGCATGATTCTACGGCGGCGAGGAAACCGTCGGTGATGCGCCCCGCTTTCGCGGCGGCGGCAAACTCGGCGATGACACCATCCCAGGTCTTCTGCGGGATGCGTTTGTCGACATCGCGGTCGGTGACCACTTCCACATAACGCTCGCCCAGCGAGACGAAGAAGACGATGCCGGGCTTGTGGTCGTTCTGCGCCAGCACCCGCGCCGCGAAAGCGTGATGGGCCATCGTCCGGGCATGGGCGTGCTTGACGCGCTTAGGCACCACTCTCAGCCGCAGGGGCAGCCAGTCGAGCACCAGCGACGCCACGGCGAAGACCGCGGCCGCGGCGAAGAAGGCGGGGCGCAACGAAAGCTCCGGCCAGAACAACGCCAGCGCGCCCAGCGCGGTGAAGCCCAAGACCGCACCGTAGACGAGCGGATAGAGCGCATAACGGTCGCTGACATGCATCGTCACCAGAACGAAGCGGGCATGGGTGCGCGCCTCGGCGGCCTCGCAGGCCGCGTGCAGCTTCGTCCGCTGTTCGGCGGAGAGATGATGGGATCCCGTCACCAACTTCCCGAAGCGCCCCCGCCGCCGAAAGAACCGCCGCCGCCGGAGAACCCGCCTCCGAAGCTGCCGCCGCCAAAGCTGCCGCCTCCGAACCCGCCGCCGCCCCAGGGACCGCCGCGGCCGATGCCGCCGAGTCCGCCAAGGAACAAGAGCGGCCAGAAGAAGCGGCCGAACACGATCCAGATGATGATCATGATCACGAAAATCGGGATGCCGCCGCCGTGACTTTGCTGCTGCTGATCGGGCAGCGGTTGCGGCAGCGAGTCCGCATTCGACGGTTTGCCGCCCAATGCCTGAACCACCTGCACCGTGGCGGCGAGCACGCCGTCGTCGTAGTCGCCCTTGCGGAAATAGGGCAGCATCGTGTTCTGGACGATGAGCGCGGATTGCGCGTCGGTGAGGTCGCCTTCCAGACCGTAGCCGACTTCGACGCGCGCTTTGCGCTCGTTGGGCGCGACGATGATCAGCGCGCCGTTGTTCTTGCCTTTCTGACCGATGCCCCAGGCGCGGCCGAGCTGGTAGCCGTAAGTGGCGATATCGTAGCCTTGCAGCGATTTGAGCGTGACGACGACGATCTGGTCGCCGGTTTGCTGCTCCATCTCGGCCAGCAGGCCGGTGAGCTTCTGCTGCGTGTCCTGCGACAAGACGCCGGCGTCGTCCACGACGCGTCCGGTCAGCGGCGGGAAGCTGGGCGCCGCGCACGCCGCGCCGGCCGCCAGAACCAAGGCGACCAGCGCGACAATCAAGGTCTGCGCGAAATTCCGCGCCGGGCGTGTCATCAGAAGCTGACCTTAGGCGCCTGCTGGTTCTGCTCGCTGGTGGTGAACGTCTGATAAGGCTTGGCGCTCGGATAGAGGATGGCGGCGATCCAGCGGCTCGGGATGGTGCGCAGCGTCGTGTTGTATTGTTGCACGGCGGCGATGTAATCGCGCCGCGCCACCGCGATACGGTTCTCGGTGCCTTCGAGTTGCGCCTGCAGCACCAGGAAGTTCTGGTCGGCCTTCAATTGCGGATAGGATTCGCTGACGGCCAGCAGACGTCCCAGCGCCCCGGACAGCTGCGCCTGGTTCTGTTCGAATTGATGGAAGGCTTGCGGATTGGAAAGGATGTCCGGCGGCAGCACCATCTGCGTCGCCTTGGCGCGCGCGTCGGTGACCTCGGTCAGGGTTTTCTCTTCATGCGTTGCATAGCCTTTGACGGTGGCGACCAGGTTGGGAATCAGATCGGCGCGCCGCTGATATTCGTTCTGCACCTGGCTCCACGCCGCCTTGACCTGTTCGTCCTGCGTCGGCACGGCGTTGACGCCGCAGCCGGCAAGCGACAATCCCACCAGGCACACGGCGGCGATGCGGCCCGCAATTTTCATAAATCTGTTCGACATGACGACCCTCTCCCCGACAAGCTGAACATTACCCTGGAACAGCATGCCTTCCTGCTTCGGCCTCATCCAGCCGTTCGTTAAGAAGGCGCCTCCATAAAAAAAGGCGCCGGAGCGGTCTCCCGCCCCGGCGATGAGCTTGGGATGCCCGCGAATGTTGGGGCGCGGGACAGAGCCGGGGGAGCAATAATGCTGCCCCTGGCTCTCGCGAAGGGGGGCCTTCGCGCGGCGAGCCTTGGGGGAAAGGCGGCGCCGTACCCTTTAGATAAGAAGCCGTTTCGGCATTTCAATGGCAATGCCTCACCCTGACGAGCCCTTTTGTCCTTATCCTTCGAAACGCTCGCTACGCTCGCCCTCAGGAGGAGGACAAAAAGGCGTCTCGAAGGGTCAATAGTGCCAGTCTTTGGCTTCGCGGACCAAAAAGTCGCGGAAGGCGGCGACCCGTTTGGATTGGCGCAGCGCATCGGCATAGACGAGGTGCACATCGAAGCAAGGCCCTGGAATGTCCGGCAAAATACGAATGAGTTCGGGATGCTCGGCGGCGACGTAATCCGGCATGGCGGCGATTCCCATTCCAGACAGGGCCGCCGCCAAAATACCTGTCACATTATTAATCCGGATCACGTGGCCTTTATCCGCCGGCCGCGCCAGACGCCGCGTCTGCTCGATCAGCCAATTGACTTCGCGGATTTCCGGCGCGGCGGTCTCGCCATAGCCGATGATCGTGTGTCCGACCAGATCGTCGGCCGTCTTGGGCGTGCCGTGCTCGGACAGATAATTATGCGTCGCATACACATGATAGTGCACGGTGAACAGCTTGCGCTGAATGAGATCGGCCTGTACCGGCGCGCGCATGCGGATGGCAAGATCCGCTTCACGCTGGGCAAGATCGAGTTCGCGGTCTTCCATCACCAGATGGAGCTCGATCTCGGGACATTCGATCAGAAATTTGTTGAGGCGCGGCACCAGCCAGTAGGCGCCGATGCCGTTGCTCGATGTGACTTTCAAGGCGCCGCGCGGCGCCTCGCGCACGTTCTTGAGGGCTTCTTCGGCCTGCGCCAAGCGGGTAAGGACGTCGCTGACCGCGGCATAGAGCATCTCGCCCTCGTCGGTGAGGGTGAGCCCGCGGGCGTGGCGCTGAAACAGCGGCGTGGTGATTTCTTCTTCGAGCGCGCTGATCTGCCGGCTCACCGCCGACTGGCTGAGCGTCAGCATCTGGCCGGCATGCGTGAAACTTCCCGCCGAGGCGACGGCATGGAAGATCCGCAGCTTGTCCCAGTCCATCAGTGCACTCCCGCCAGAAACCGCTCGGCTTCAAGCGCCGCCATGCAACCCATTCCCGCCGCCGTCACCGCCTGGCGGAAGACCTTGTCCTTGACGTCTCCCGCCGCGAAAACACCCGGTACGCTGGTCTGAGTCGAATCCGGCGCCGTCTTAATATAACCGGTTTCGTCCATCTCGAGCTGGCCTTTGAACAAGGCGGTCGCCGGCGAATGGCCGATGGCGACGAACAGCCCGTCGATCGCAATCGATTGCGTCTCGCCGGTCTTGCGATGGCGCAAGACGGCGGCCTCGACGCCTTTCGGCTCCTCGCTGCCGAGGATTTCCGCAACTTCGCTGTCGTAAACGATGTCGATCTTCGGGTTGTCTTCCAGCCGCTTGATGTTGGTCTTGTCGCAGCGCAGAGCGTCGCGCCGGTGCACCAGCGTCACGTGGTCGGCGAAATTGGTGAGGAACAGCGCTTCTTCCGCCGCGGTGTTGCCGCCGCCGACGACGGCGACCTTCTTGCCGCGGAAAAAGAATCCGTCGCAGGTCGCGCAAGCCGAAACGCCGAAGCCCTGGAATTTCTGTTCGGACGGCAGACCCAGCCAATTGGCCTGTGCGCCCGTGGCGATGATCAGTGTATCGGCGGTGTAGCGGTCGCCGGAATCGCCGATCAGTGTGAAGGGCCGAGCGGCCAGATCGACGGAGGCGATCATGTCCTGCACGAAATTGGTGCCCAGATGCCTGGCTTGCTCTTCCATCTGCTGCATCAGCCAGGGTCCCTGAATCGCCTCGGCGAAGCCCGGATAGTTTTCGACGTCGGTGGTGATGGTGAGCTGGCCGCCCGGCTGAAGCCCGGCGATCAGCGTCGGCTCGAGCATGGCGCGCGACGCATAGATCGCGGCCGTGCAGCCGGCAGGGCCGCTACCGAGGATTACAACTTTCGAATTGGCGGGCACGGGCTTTCGCTTTCGTTCAGGACACAAGCGGGCGCCTGGCGCGCCATGACTTCATGCCCCTCTGTTGACACGGATATCCATATCGTGAGCCCGCGGCAAAACGTCAAGCGCGCCCGATCAAGCTGCAAGGACAAGCACTTAGGATCACCTTGGCGGGTGCCGGAAAGGAAACTCAACGACTCGTTTTTTCGGTTTTCATCCACAGGGCTGTAGAAATATTATTGCTCATATAGGCCTGATTGGGTTAAAAGCCGCTCGTTTCCATTTTCCGGGGTCCCCCGTGGAGCATCACAAGCTCGATTCCATCGATCTACGTATCCTTGCCGAACTTCAAGCCGACGGCCGCATCACCAACGTTGAACTGTCACATCGCGCCAAGATCACGGCGCCGCCCTGTCTACGGCGCATGCGGGCGCTGGAGAAGTCCGGCTACATCCTGGGCTATCACGCCGACCTCGACGCCAAGCAGCTCGGCTTCGAAGTCACGGGTTTCGCCTTCGTCGGGCTTGCCAGCCAGCACGATCACGAACTGCGCGAGTTCGAGGAGCATGTGCGTTCCTGGCCGACGGTGCGCGAATGTTACATGCTCTCGGGCGAGGTTGATTTCATTCTTAAATGCGTGGCGAAGGACCTGTCCGCGTTCCAGAACTTCATCACCTCGACACTGACCGCCGAGAAGAACGTCGCCAGCGTGAAGACCGCTCTCGTCATCCATTCCGCGAAAGACGAGCCGGGCGTGCCGCTGGAGATCAAGGGCTAGGACCGTCCCGAGCCGCAGGGCATGGAAAGCGGCCCCGGCCGCTCGTAGGCTCCGGTCTGTCGGCAAGCCGGAGACCTCATGGACAAGCGCGCGATTTCCGCCCTGCAGACCGGCTCGGAGCCGGACGGCACCGGACGAACGCTGGAGAAAATTCTCGGCTTCGAGAAACAGATCAAGGAAGCGTCGGCACAACTCGTGGTGATGCCCGAAGCGCTGCTCGGCGGGTATCCGAAGGCCATGGATTTCGGCGCGCGGGTCGGGTTCCGCACGCCGGAAGGACGCGACGCCTTTGCGCGCTATTGGGAACAGGCCATCGACGTGCCCGGCCCGCAGACGGAAGCGCTGGCGGCATTCGCCCGCCGGACCGGCGTGTCGCTGGTGGTCGGCGTCGTCGAAAGAGCGAACACCACGCTGTTTTGCACGGCGCTGTTCTTCACCGCCGACGGCGGGCTGGTCGCAAAACACCGCAAGCTCATGCCGACGGGCAGCGAGCGGCTCATCTGGGGACAGGGCGACGGTTCCACGATGCCGGTCGTCGAAACGCCTGCGGGCCGGATTGGCGCGGCGATCTGTTGGGAAAACTACATGCCGTTGCTGCGCGCCGCGATGTACGCCAAGGGCATCGACATCTGGTGTGCGCCGACAGTGGACGAACGCGAGATCTGGCAGACGACGATGCGGCATGTGGCCTATGAAGGGCGATGCTTCGTCGTCGGCGCCTGCCAATATGTCCCGTCGCCGGACGCGCTTGGTGTCGTCCGCGACAGCTGGCCCCATGACAAGGTTCTCATCAGAGGCGGCAGTGTGATCGTCTCGCCGCTGGGCGATGTGATTGCCGGTCCCGTCTACGACAAGGAAGCGCTGGTGACGGCCGAAATCGATCCACGCGATATCGTCAGGGGACGCTACGACCTCGATGTCAGCGGGCACTACGCACGGCCGGACATCTTTCGCCTCGACGTGGACGAGACTGACCGCATATCGCCCGGGTCGCAGCCAGCTGCGGCAACCGACAAGAAATAGCCCAGCGCTTCTCCTGCCATTCGGGCGATTTTCGCACGAAACGCGGCTTGCGCGGAATTCCCAAACAGATGGGGTGATTGGGGTCTCGGCCAAGAGATGATGAAGGCAGCTGCTCCTCTCGAGATGTGAGACCGTGGTCGGTGTCGAATCGCCACAACCATCAGGAAGGAGCAGCCATGAAGTATTTTGCCGGACTGGATGTGTCGTTGGAAGAGACCGCAATCTGCGTCGTCGACGAGGCCGGCGCGATCATTAGGGAGACGCGAGCCGCCAGCGAACCGGACGGACTTGCGGCCGCCTTGCGGGGTCTCGATCTTCAACTGGAGCGGGTCGGTTTGGAGGCCTGTTCGTTGACCGCATGGCTTCACGATGAATTGCGGGCGGGCGGATGGCCGGCAATCTGCATTGAGACGCGGCAGGCGAAGGCCGCCATGGGCGCCATGCCGAACAAGACCGATCGGAACGACGCCCGTGCGCTCGCCCAGATTATGCGCACCGGCTGGTATCGGGCGGTGCACGTGAAAAGCAAGGCGAGCCGCATCTGGCGCTCGCTGTTGGTGGCACGCCGGACCGTTCTCAATGAGATGCGTACGATCGAGAATGTCGTGCGGGCTCAGCTGCGCGGGACCGGCGTCAAACTCGGCACGCCAAGCCGGAAGGATTTTATCGAGCGAGCGCGTGAGTTGATTGCGGACGATCCCGTTCTGACCCATCTCACCGAGCCCTTGCTGACGATCCTGACGACGATGCTGCGCGAGTTTGCCAGGCTGACCAAACAGGTCCTTGATATCGTGCGGGACGAGCCGATCTGCCGTCGGTTGATGAGCGTGCCGGGCGTCGGCCCACTGACGGCATTGGCGTTCCGCGCCACAATCGACCAGCCGGATCGCTTCGCCAAATCCCGCGATGTGGGCGCGCATCTCGGGCTCACGCCGCGCCGCTACCAATCCGGTGAGACCGACGTGCAAGGCGCCGTCAGCCGGTGTGGCGACGAACTGGCGCGCACCGCGCTCTACGAGGCAGCCCACTCGCTTCTGATCCGCAGCCGTAAATGGTCGGCCTTGCGAGCATGGGGCATGGCCATCGCCAAACGTCGCGGCATGGCCCGGGCACGCGTTGCGGTTGCCCGCAAGCTCGCCGTCATCCTGCATCGCATATGGGTCGATGGCGGCACGTTCCGCTTCGGTCGCGAACCGGCGTCGACCCTAGCGCCCACCCCGGCTTGAGGAGATCGTCGAAAGCAGACAGAAAATCGAGTTCCGCGTAGCGGAGAGCGTCGTTCCCGTGGGGACGAAAGGCAAGGCGATCTCGTTGAGAGTCCGGAACCTGGCGGCGTAAGCCTTCAAGGTCGCGAAACAGATTGAGACGCCTTACCTTCCTGACCCCATCATGCGGCGGCCCGGACAAATCCTCCAGGCGCCGACCGCGAAGAGAAGCGTGTGACCCACGGAACGAACAGCGCGCCGCATGGAAAAAATGACAGAAGCAGCTTGACCTCAACGACCCCAATCAGAGAGGGC
>JAGWVX010000514.1 GCA_018970685.1 Alphaproteobacteria bacterium
GGCTCGTGGCGACTCTTCCCCGTAGCTCGAACTTCAGGAGTCGACCCCAAACTCACCGTTTGGAATACTTCCGATTCGCGCCAAAGGTAGACGTTCGTTTTGTACATAACGTCGCCCCTGTTCCAGTAGACGGAACCGGCGCGCGCCTTGGAGAGGGACGATAGCAAAATGCGCCGAGTTATTCTGGTCCTGGCAGCACTCGCCGCCCACGCGAGCGCGCAGGCAGCTCCGATCACGGATTATGTCGGTACCTATGCCGACGGCTCGCATCACACGATCGAAATCGTGGCCGGCAAGACCCTTTTTGCGGTCGTCGACGGCGCGACATATGCGCTGAAAGTCAGCGGCCCCGACGAGGTCACAACGGTCAACGGCGAGAAAATCCCCTTTCGCCGCGACATTGCGGGTAAAGTCTCAGGCTACGAAGAGAGCGGCCAGTTCCATCGGCGCCTATCAACCAGCGTTTCCGCCGAGGCCGCGCAGCTCGCCTATCCGCGTCCGGCCGGCGAAGTCTACCGCTACGCCATCCCGGCCGACCGGCATGACGGCATTGCGGTGGGCAGCATTGCCAACACGCCGCTCGGTGTCGCCACGGCCGATGCCATTGTCGCAAAGATCAGCGATGGCACCTATCCTAACGTGCACAGCGTCTTGCTCTATCAGAACGGCAGGCTGGTTATGGAAGAATACTTCTATGGCTACAGCGCCGGCCGCCGCCATCAATTGCGCTCGGCCACCAAGTCCATTGTCAGTGCGCTTGCCGGTATCGCCGTCGATCACGGGAAGCTGTCGATCGACGCGCCGGCGCTCGGCCTCTTGGGCCTGCGTTCGCCTGCCAATCCGGACCCACGCAAGGCCAAGATCACAGTTTGCGATTTCCTGACGATGCGCTCCGGTCTGGCCTGCAACGATCACAGCGCCGACTCGCCGGGGCGCGAGACGGTGATCGATGCGCAGCCCGATTGGGTCAAAGCCATGTTCGATCTGCCGCAGGTCAATGATCCCGGAAAGGACGGTTATTACTGCTCGGGTGGCGTGGCCGTTGTAGGGCGCATTGTCGAAAACGCGACCAAGAGCTATCTGCCCGACTACGCCCGGACCCACCTTTTCGCACCGTTGGGCATAACGGACTGGACCTGGAACTACGATCTTACCAACAAGGACACGGAATACTCGCAAATCCATTTGCGGCCGCGCGACATGCTGAAGCTCGGGCTTCTCTACGCCGACGACGGACGCTGGCACCACCGTCAAATCATTTCGAAGCAATGGGTGCGTGCGTCGCTGCGCAAACAGTCGATGGTCGACGACACGGAGTACGGCTATTTCTGGTGGCGGCCGTGGCTCAACGTCGGCGGAAAGCCCGTCTACGTCCGCGCGGCCCAGGGCAACGGCGGTCAGAAAATCTATATCCTGCCAGAGTACCGGTTGGTCGCGGTCTTCACCGGCGGGGATTACAACGCAGCGAGTTCGCCCATGAACAAGATTATGATCGACGACGTCCTGCCCAAGTTGATGGCCGCCTATCCAGAAGCGACAACCCCGCCGTAGTGGTGAGACCCTGTCTATCTGTATTCTCGGTCGTCACCGAGCATGGATCGAGTCAAGCGGGTTGCGCTCAGGTAATGCGGGAAAGAAAGACCGGAAATGGCGTGCGCCGTGACAAGGCGGCGCTTTCCAGCGGGTGAGAGGCCCGCCCGGCGACCTCGCTCCAGCCGGAAGCAATCGGAGCAGTCATGGAGGTGACGAAGTGGCTGAAGCCTTCGATTA
>JAGWVX010000095.1 GCA_018970685.1 Alphaproteobacteria bacterium
ATTCTCATTCTGTCCTTTGCCGGACTGGTGGTCCTAGCGGAGGAATTCCACCCGATCCCATTCCGAACTCGGCCGTTAAAGCCTCCAGCGCCTATGGTACTGCGGCCCAAGCCGCGGGAGAGTCGGTCGCTGCCAGTCCTGCTAAGGACAGAATGAAACCCCGCCATCACAATTCGAAAGCCCTGCGAGAGAAATCTCGCAGGGCTTTTGTTTTTCCGGCGAGGAGGTGCACTCTTCGCCCTTGCCCTCGCGGAGCCGATCCCATGCGCGTCTTCGACTTCGATCACGCCATCGTCCGCGAGCCGGGCAGGAGCGTCGTGCGCGGCCTGCGCAGCGACGCGCGGGCCGTGCCCGTCTACGAGCGCGTTCTGAACGAGCATCGCGCCTATGTCGCGGCGTTACGCGCGGCCGGTCTCGAGGTCGACGTTCTTCCGCCGCTGGAAGACTTCCCCGATTCGGTCTTTGTCGAAGATCCGGCGCTGGTCTTTCCCGAAGGCGCCGTCCTGCTGCGCCCCGGGGCGCCCTCGCGCCTTGCCGAAGGCGAGGAAATGCGCAGCGCGCTGGCCCGCCACTTCGGCCGCGTGCTCGACCTCGGCGGCGGTTATGCCGACGGCGGCGATATCCTCGTCACGCCGCAAACCGTCTTCATCGGCTTGTCGAAACGCACCAGCCGCGCCGGCGCGGAAGCTCTCCATGCCCGGCTGGCGGAACTCGGCCGCAGGACGCGCATCGTCGAGACGCCCGGCACGATCCTGCATTTGAAATCGGCGGCCGCACTTCTCGGCGAAGACACCGTCGTCGCGACGAAAGCGGCAAGCGGTCTTTTCGCCGGTTTCCGGGTGCTCGTTACGCCCGATGGCGAGGAGGGCGCCGCCAATCTCTTGCGCGTCAACGACGTGGCTTTCGTCGGCGATTGTTATCCGCGGACGCTCGACCTTCTTGCGAAGGAGGGTCCGGCCTTGCGGCCTTTGGCCGTGAGCGAAATCGCCAAGCTCGACGCCGGCTTGTCGTGCATGTCCCTGCGCTGGCACGCGAAATGAGGCGTTGAGCAACGCGTCTTCGAACGGAAACTACGCCGTTGGCCGGCACGAAGGGGCACGGCCAGAAACCCGCCGGCTGCCGCATGCAAACTCGCGGAAAATCAGTCGATCGGCGCGCTGGCGTGTGCGGCGTTCGCCGCCGTGTTGCGGAACGACACGAAGCCTTTGACCGGATAGACGCCGCCCCATACCCCGTAACGCGTGTTCCACACCCGCACTTTCGACCAGTTGTTGTCGGCGCTGACGTCCTTGACCGGCGCGTTCAGCCAGATCTTGCCGTCGTTCGCCCAGTTGGCGTGATCGACGCGGATTTCGCGGTCCGAAACGATCTTCGTCACCACCGCGAGATGGCCGAGCCGCATTTTCCGGGTGGCGGTGAACACCATCACCGCGCCTTGCTGCGGCGTGCGCGCTTCGGCGTAAATGCCTTTGGCCTTGCGCCACCAGGTCCTGGCGTCGCCGAAGATGGCGATGCCCGAATGCAGCCGCGCGAATTCCACGCAGAAGATGCGCCGCGCCGATTTGATGATCGTCGGCGTGCCGTCGGCGATATTATCCGCAGACGGATCATTGCCGATGACGCTGACCGACGGCGTCGGCATCGTTACATCGCTGCTCGACGCGATACCGCCGGCGTTCGCATCGGAGGCAAGAGCGGGGCGGGCCATCGGAACCGGAATGGGATGATGCCTCCGCGCGGCGGCGGCGCCGGCGGAGAGGATCAAGATGGCTGCGAGCGAGGTCGCTGCTACGCGACGGGCACAGTCAAGATGAATCATGCACCCCTTTAACCTAGACAAACGATACTGCCAACCCGTGGCGTGAATCACACAGAGCCTTGCAGGAAGGCCACAATGATGATTCGGTCTCGCACACCTGCGACAAAACGAACGCCGGTTGTCGTCGGCGACTCCATGCGGCGCAACGACCGCCATAAGCGCACAGAGCCTCCGCGACGGCATTTCGCGCCCGAATTCGCGCAGGAACGATCGCCGAAACGAACGCGGTCGTTGGGCGTCTTCGGCGGCGAACATCTGACCGGGCTGTCGGCGCGTGTCTTCCGCCGATTGGTTCGTACACGCCAAATTGTCGCTGGATGGTAAGAACGCCGATCCCAATTTGTTCCGCGTCGGCGCCGGGTGCCGCTGCATTGGGCTTACGACGGCCGCGAGATATAAAGACCGTCACAGGAGACCTTTCATGGCTGTCGATGTGCTCGAACATTTCACCGTGCGCTGCACGAATCTCGAGCGCACGCGCGATTTCTATTCCGAGGTGATCGGTTTGCGCGTCGGGCCGCGGCCCGATTTCGATTTCGCCGGCTATTGGCTTTATCTCGGCGAGCAACCCGTCGTGCATCTGGTGCTCGAATCCGAGCGCAAGGACGGGCGCGCGCCGCGTTCCGCCTCCGCCAAGCCGGCCGAAACCGGGGCGCTCGATCACATTGCGTTCCGCGGCCGGGACCTGGAGGCGACGCGGGCGCTGCTTCGGGCCAGGGGGCTCGAATTCGCGGAATGTGCGGTGCCCGGAAAGCCGCTTTTTCAGATTTTCGTCCGCGACCCGGACGGCGTGCTCATCGAGCTGAATTTCCGCGGCGAAGTTTACGCCTGAAACCCCAGATAATGTGCGACCCGCGGTGTCGCGCCCCAGGATTCACCGCTTTTCCGTATGGCACTCGTGCGGTTATGATGCTTCGCGAGGGTGTGGCGTTAATCAAGAACGATCCGCTGAAGCGGTGGGGGGAGTCGTGAGTCTCGATCCAAACATCGTAATTGCCGGCCTGGGCCTGGTGGTCGTGTCTTACCTCTTGGCGCTGACCTGGAAGCTGGTGAAGCTGCGCCGTTTGCGCACCGCAACAGCGCCGCGTCCGCAAGCCAAGACCACACCGATGATGATGGCCGCGCACCAAAGCGCCGCGGTGCCTGTTTCCGGCGCCAAGACCATCGCCATCGTTCACGATTTCGGTCTGCCTTACGGCCAGCAATCCGACGAGCGCACGTATTTGTCTGTGCGCGAGGCCTTCGAGGTGCTGGCGCAAATCCGCTCCGTCGGCAAGGACACGCCGATCGAGATCATCCTGCACACGCCCGGCGGCAGCGCGTTTGCCTGCGAGCTGATCGCCAATGCGCTGAAGGATCGTCCGAACACGACGGCCTATGTGCCGTATTGCGCCATGTCGGCGGGCACCATCATCGCGCTCGCCACCGAGAAGGTGGTGATGGGCCGTTATGCCTGCCTCGGGCCGATCGACACGCAATACGACATCTTCCCGGCGGATTCCTTCAGGCGTCTGCTCAAGGAAAAGCCGATCCAGAACATGGACGACATCACCGTGCTGCTCGCCTATCAGGCCGAGAAGGATCTGAAGAACGCGCGGCAGCGCGCCTGCGAGCTGCTCAACAAGAACCACTCCGGCAAGGACGATGCCTGCCAGCTCACCGATTTCCTGGTGAGCGGCGACATGCCCCACAGCGAACAGATCAACCGCGACAGGGCCATTGAATTCGGCGTCAACGTCGCCAAGGAAGATTGCCCCGATGCGGTCTACCGCCTGGTGGAGTCGCGTCTGTCGCTGCTGCACAGCGCCGACGGCCGTGGCGGTTTCGGTCCGGATCTCAAAACAAAACCGAATTGACGCGGCGGTAGCGTTCGCATCGGCCTCTTTGAAGAACCCGTCATGAAGAGATGAATCGGAACGGCGCCGGCTTGGATGGCTCCGCGCGATGTGGTCTCATGGCGCCTTGATGCGTCTCCGACGCCTGCCCACGTCAAGCCATGGGAGCTCCGCGATGCTGGATCGCCTTCAATTCTATATCGACGGCCAATGGGTCGCCCCCGTCGCGCCCAAGGCGCTGGATGTCATAGACCCTGCGCACGAAGAGGCCTATGCGCGCATCTCGCTTGGTTCTTCCAAAGATATCGACAAAGCGGTCGCCGCTGCGCGCCGCGCCTTCGAGACCTTCTCGCGCACCACGAAAGACCAGCGCCTCGCGCTGCTGGAGAAGATCATAGCCGTCTATCAGAAGCGCTACGGCGAGATGGTGGAAACCATCAGCCGCGAGATGGGGGCGCCGCTCAAGCTCTCCAAGAACGCCCAGGCCGCGACCGGCTTGGCGCATCTTGCGGCGGCCGTCGGCTATCTCAAGGACTTCGAGTTTCAGCAGGTGAAAGGCGCGACCGTCATCGTCCGCGAGCCGGTCGGCGTTTGCGGCCTGATCACCCCGTGGAACTGGCCGATGAATCAGATCGCCTGCAAGGTGGTGCCGGCGCTGGCCGCCGGCTGCACCATGGTGTTGAAGCCTAGCGAAATCGCGCCGATGAGCGGCCTGCTGTTCGCCGAGATACTGCACGAAGCCGGCGTTCCCGCCGGCGTCTTCAACCTGGTCAACGGCGACGGGCCGACGGTCGGCGAGGCGATGAGCGCGCATCCGGGCATCGATATGATGTCCTTCACCGGTTCGACGCGCGCCGGCATTTCGGTCGCCCGCGCCGCCGCCGGAACCGTCAAGCGCGTGGCGCAGGAGTTGGGCGGCAAGAGCGCCAACATCCTTCTCGATGACGCCGATCTCGCCAAGGCGGTGGCGGGCGGCGTCGCGGGCTGCTTCGGCAATTCGGGCCAGTCCTGCAACGCGCCGACACGGATGTTCGTGCCGCGCAAGCTGCACGATCAAGCGATGGCCGTCGCCAAGGCGGCGGCCGAGAAGGCCAAGGTCGGCGATCCCTTCGCCGACGGCACCACGATGGGACCGGTCGTCAGCGAGGTGCAATTCAACAAGATCCAGACGCTGATCCAGAAAGGTATCGACGAAGGCGCCACGCTGGTCACCGGCGGCATCGGCCGGCCGGCCGGCTTGAACAAAGGCTATTATGTGCGGCCCACCGTCTTCGCCAACGTCACCAACGACATGACCATCGCCCGCGAGGAGATCTTCGGCCCGGTGCTGTCGATCCTGCCCTACGATACGGAAGAGGAAGCCGTGCGCCTCGCCAACGACACGGTCTACGGCCTGTCCGGCTATGTGCAATCGGCCAGCATCGAACGCGCGCGCGCCGTGGCGCTGCAGCTGCGCTCGGGCAATGTGCATCTCAACGGCGCAGGTCAGGACTTCGCCGCGCCGTTCGGCGGCTATAAGCAGTCTGGTAACGGCCGCGAATGGGGCGAGTTCGGTATGCACGAATATCTGGAAGTCAAAGCCGTGATGGGATGGGGCAGCTGAGCGCATGCATCGCTGTCATCGGCGCCGGCCCCGCCGGTTTGATCGCGGCGGATGTTCTCGGTGCGGGCGGTCGGTCCGTCACCGTCTACGACCGCATGCCGTCGCCGGGGCGCAAGCTGCTGATGGCCGGACGCGGCGGCCTCAATCTCACGCATTCGGAAGACTTCGATACGTTCCTTACGCGTTACGGTTCCGCCGCGCCTGGCTTGGCGCCGGTCCTGCGCGCCTTTCCGCCGAAAGCCCTCGTCGCTTGGGCGGAAGCGTTGGGCCAGGAAACCTTTATCGGCTCCAGCGGCCGCGTCTTTCCGAAGGCGATGAAAGCCTCGCCGCTGCTGCGCGCCTTGCTCGCCCGTCTGTCGGCGCAAGGCGTCGCATTCGGCATGCGCCACGATTGGCGCGGCTGGACGGACGACGGCGCGCTGCGTTTCCGGGTTGGCGGAGAAGATATAAGCGTGCGCGCCGGCGCCGTGATCCTGGCGCTCGGCGGGGCGAGTTGGCCGCGCTTCGGCGGCGACGGCAGCTGGACGGACATCCTTACGAGCCGCGGCATTGCCGTCACGCCGCTTAAGCCCGCCAATTGCGGCTTCCTGGTCGCTTGGAGCGCGCCGTTCCGCACAGCCTTCGCCGGTCAGCCGCTGAAGGGCGCCGCTTTCTCCTTCGCCGGACGCAGCGTGCGCGGTGAAGCCGTGGTGACGACCTACGGTATCGAAGGCGGCGCCGTTTATGCGCTGAGCGCCGTCTTGCGCGACGCCATCGCCGCCGGCGGCAGTGCGGTGCTCGATATCGATCTGCGTCCCGATCTGACGCCGGCGCAAATCGCCGCCAAGCTGGACCGGCCGACGCACGGCCAGTCCGTTTCCAATACCCTGCGCAAAGCGCTGCGTCTGGCGCCCGTCGCCGTCAACTTGCTGCGGGAAGCGCATGGCGTCCGCCTGCCGTCCGAACCCGAGGCGCTGGCGCGCTGCGTCAAGTCGGTGCCGCTGACGTTAACGGCGACGGTGCCGATCGAACGCGCCATCTCGGCAGCGGGCGGCATTGCGCTCTCCGAACTCGACGATCATCTGATGCTGCGCGCCTTGCCCGGCGTCTATGCCGCCGGAGAGATGCTCGATTGGGAAGCGCCGACGGGCGGCTATCTGCTCACGGCTTGTTTCGCCACAGGCGTCGCGGCGGCCAAAGGCGTGCTTCAGTCCTTGGCGCGTTCCACGTAGGAACCGTCTTCGGTCATCACCACCACGCGCGTGCCCGCTACGATATGCGTCGGCACCATGGTGCGCACGCCGTTCGACAGCATGGCCGGCTTGAAGGAGCCGGATGCGGTTTGTCCCTTCACCACCGGTTCGGTCTCGGTGATCTCCAGCGTCACGCGCTGCGGCAGCACGATCGACACGGCCGTGCCGTTGAACAGCGCCAGCTGCACTTCCATGTTCTCCTGGAGATACGGCGCTCGATCGCCGACCACGTCGCCATCGACATGCAGCTGGTCGAAATGCACCGGGTCCATGAACACGAAGTGATCGCCGTCCTGGTAGAGATAATTGTAGGTCTTTTCCTCGACAAAGGCCTTTTCCACGCTGTCGGTCGTCTTGTAGCGGTCGACCACCTTCACGCCGTCCGAGATGCGGCGCATGTCGATCGACGTGGTGGGCGTGCCCTTGCCGGGGTGGAAACTCTCGGCCTTCAGGACGACATAGAGCTTGCCGTCCTTCTCGATGACATTGCCTTTGCGCACGGAGCTGGCGATAACCGAAACCACTGGAAACCTCGTCGTCACTGGAGCGGCGAGGCTATAGCAGGAGCATCTGCCCTGGCCAAGCCGGAGCTGACATCACCCTGGTGGGAACCCGGCCGGCATGCCGACCGGCGTCCGGCCCTGCTGCTACGCGGCCGGATCAAGTCCGCGATCCGGGCGCATTTCGAGGCCCGGGACTTTACCGAGGTCGAATGCGGCGCTTTGGCCGTCTCCCCCGGTAACGAGGCCCATCTGTCGGCCTTCGCCACCGAGGCCGTCGGACGGGACGGCGCCCGCCGGACGCTTTATCTCCACACCTCGCCGGAGTTCGCCGCCAAGAAGCTGCTGGCGGCCGGCGAAAGCCGGATCTTCGATTTTGCCCGCGTCTTCCGCAACCGGGAGCATGGGCCGCTGCACGCCCTCGAGTTCACCATGTTGGAATGGTATCGCGCCCGGGAACCCTATGCGGTGGTCATGGATGATTGTCTGGCGCTGTTGCGCTTGGCCGCCGACGCCGCCGGGGCGAAGACGTTCTCCTATGGCGGCCGTGCGTGCGATCCGCGCGCCGAGGCCGACCGCATGACCGTGGCCGACGCCTTCACCTATCACGCCGGCATCGATCTGATGGCGACGTTGAAGGACGACGGGGAGGGCGACGCGTCGGCGCTGGCCACCCGCGCCCGCCGCAGCGGCATCGACGTCTCCGGTGACGACAACTGGGCCGACATCTTCAGCAAGGTTCTCGTTGCGCGTGTCGAGCCGCGGCTTGGCGTCGAACGGCCGCTGATCCTCTACGAATATCCCCGTTGCGAGGCGGCATTGGCGCGCGCCACACCGAACGATCCACGCGTCGCCGAACGTTTCGAGCTGTATGCCTGCGGCGTGGAGCTGGCGAACGGCTTCGGGGAGTTGACCGATCCGGAGGAACAGCGCGTCCGCTTCGAAGCCGAGATGAACGAGAAAGAGCGCGTCTACGGCGAACGTTATCCGATCGACGAGGATTTCCTCGCCGCTTTGGCCAAGATGCCGGATGCCGCGGGCGTGGCGTTGGGCTTCGATCGTCTTGCGATGCTCGCTGCAGGCGCGCGTGCGCTCGACGACGTGCTATGGACGCCGTCGCCATGACCTATGCCATCAAATCGCTGAGCGGCCTTGCCGACGTGGGACTCCTGAGGCGCGGCGACGTGCCGGCGCTGGTTCCCGTCGCCGAGCGTTATGCCGTGGCCGTGACGGACACGATCGTCAAACTCATCGACCGCGACGATCCGCGCGATCCCATTGCCCGCCAGTTCGTCCCGTCCGAAGCCGAACGCGTCGTCGCGCCCGACGAGCGCGCCGATCCCATCGGCGACGAGGCGCATTCGCCGGTGCCGGGCATCGTCCACCGCCACAAAGACCGGGTGCTGTTCAAACTGGTGCATGCGTGTCCGGTCTATTGCCGCTTCTGCTTCCGCCGCGAAATGGTGGGGCCGCAGGGCGAGACGTCCTTGTCGCCGCAAGCTTTCGAAGCGGCGCTCGCCTATATCGAGTCCCATCCCGAGATCTGGGAAGTGATCCTCACCGGCGGCGATCCTTTCGTTCTCAATGCGCGGCGGGCGGGCGAGGTGAACGCGCGCCTTGCCGCCGTTCCGCATGTGAAGGTCATCCGCTGGCACACCCGCGTGCCGGTCGTCGATCCGGGGCACATCACCGACGATTTTGTGGCGGCGCTGCTGGTGCCGGCCGCCGCGACCGTCGTCGCCCTGCATGCCAATCATCCGCGCGAGCTCACCGCGCAGGCGCGCGCCGCCTGTGCCCGGCTGATCGATGCCGGCATTCCGATGCTCGGCCAGTCCGTGTTGCTGCGCGGCGTCAACGACGACGTTGAGACTCTGGATGCCCTAATGCGGACCTTCGTCGAAGCGCGCATCAAACCCTATTATCTGCACCATGCCGATCTGGCGCCCGGCACCTCGCATTTCCGCGTGCCGCTGGAAGAAGGGCAGCGTCTGATGCGCGAATTGCGCGCCCGCGTCTCCGGCGTCTGCATGCCGCAATACGTGCTCGACATCCCCGGCGGTTACGCCAAGGTGCCGATCGCTTCAAGCGACGTTGAGAAGACCGCGGCCGGCTACCGTCTCCGCGATCACCAAGGCCGCTGGCATTCGTATCCGGAATAACCTCGAAAACTCGGCTGCCATCCCGGCCGGACATTGCGAAACGGTGCAA
>JAGWVX010000515.1 GCA_018970685.1 Alphaproteobacteria bacterium
GCGCCGACACGGACTTTCGTGCCCTTCAGATCCGGTTGACCGGATATGGGATCGCTGAGCGCATGAACCAGCTTGTCGATGGGACCGCACGAGGCAAATTGATCCGTCCAATGCATCGGCACGAACGCTTCGCCCGGACGTATGGCGTCATCGGCGCCGACCCGCAACACGATTGCGCCATGGGCGCTTTCCAGCCATACGAGGCCGCCATCCATCAATCCGCGTTCGACCATATCGCGCGGATGAAGCGCCAGCATCGGGCCGGCGCTATGGGTCATCAGATGCGGAACGCGGCCGGTGCGCGTCATCGTGTGCCACTGGTCGCGCACACGCCCGGTGTTGAGTGTCAGCGGGAAGTCTTCCAGCGTCTGTTGTGGGGCAACGTCGAGCGCGACCATGCGCGCACGCCCGTCCGGCGTCGGGAAGCCGCCGCGCGCGAACAGCCGCTGTCCCCCGCGCCCCGGTTTCGCACAAGGCCATTGGACCGGCTCCATCGCCTCGTAATCGGCGTCGGCAAGCGCACCGATATCGAAGATGCGGCTTCCGCCATTCTCGAAGGCCGAAAGCGCGGCATGTTCGCGGAAGATGTCGGCCGGGCCGTCATAGGCGAATTGATGCTGCCAGCCCATGCGGCGTGCCACTTCGGTAAACATCCACCAATCGGGGCGCGCAAGACCTGGCGCAACCTGGAAGGCACGCTGGCGCGAGATGCGCCGCTCGGAATTGGTGACGGTGCCATCTTTCTCCGCCCAACTCGCGGCGGGCAGCACCACGTCGGCATATTTGGTGGTATCGGTCGGCCAGGCATCGGAGACTACGACGAAGGGACAGCGTTCCAGCGCTTCGCGCACGCGGCCGGCGCGCGGCATCGTTGCGGCGGGATTGGTGGCGGCGATCCAGACGGCCTGAACGCGTCCGTCCAAGACTGCGTCGAAAAGATCGACGGCTTTGAGGCCCGGCTTGGTGGCGATACCCGGCGCGCTCCAAAAGCGGCGCACACGGTCGATATCGTCGTGGTCGAAGTTCATATGCGCGGCGAGCTGGTTGGCCAGGCCGCCGACTTCGCGTCCGCCCATCGCGTTGGGCTGGCCAGTCAGCGACAACGGCCCCATGCCGGCACGGCCGATACGCCCCGTCGCCAAATGGCAATTGACGATGGCATTGACCTTGTCCGTGCCACACGCAGATTGATTCACGCCCTGCGAATAGAGTGTCACTGTGCGCTCGGTTGAGGCGAACAGATCGTAAAAATGCTGGACATCGGATACGGCGAGACCGAAGGCCGCGGCAACGAACGATGCGGAAGGCGCCGTTGCCTTGGCCGCCGCGACCGCTTTGTCGAAACCCGAAACATGCGCGGCGATCCAATCCCGATTGGTGACGCCGCTCCCGGCCAGATGGGCAAGAAGGCCGTTGAACAACAACACGTCCATGCCAGCCGCGAGGGACAGCTGCAGATCGGCGGTTTCTCCGGTCGCCGTCCGCCGCGGATCGATGTTGACGATCTTGGTGCCGCGCCGCTCGCGCGCGGCCATCAGCCGTTGGTAGAGTACGGGATGGCACCAAGCCATGTTGCTGCCCACAATCACGACGAGATCGGCTTCTTCGAGGTCTTCATAGCAGCCCGGCACCACGTCTTCGCCGAAGGCGCGCACATGCCCGGCGACCGAAGACGCCATGCACAGCCGCGAATTGGTGTCGATATTGGCGGAACCGATGAAGCCCTTCATCAGCTTGTTGGCGACGTAATAGTCCTCGGTCAGGAA
>JAGWVX010000516.1 GCA_018970685.1 Alphaproteobacteria bacterium
TTCCAGGAGGTGCCGTGGATCTTGCACGCGTTGCAGGGGCCGAACTTCCCCGCGGCGATTATAGGCGGCTGCTCGCTGCAAAGCTGTGTGGCGCTGCCACGCTTCAGGCGGCAAGCGACCCGGAGATCTTGGCGTGCGTCGATGACGACCGGCGGCGGCTGGTTCTGGTGCGCGACGCCGCGATCAAACTTGGCGAAATGAAACCGAAGCCGGTGGCCGTGGCGCCGCCGTTGCTTCCGGCCTATGCGCCTTGATGGGAGATACCGTGATGTACGGCGTCACATTGATCGATGAGAGCCAGGTAGGCAGTCTCTGTCATCGTCTACTTGGCGTCCTGGACGGAACCACCCGGCTGGAGGACGGATTGCAGATATTGTCCGACATCGATCGGAAATATCGGTTTGCCGGCGAAAAGACGGCCCGTCTGAAAGGGCTGTTCGGGATGAAACGAATTCCCGATCTCGGGCGCTGGAAGTATGAAGTTCTCAGCAACGTCAAGGCTATCGAGCAAATCGCCGGAATCCACAATCAATGTTCGCGACAACTCATCGACGAACTCAGGTGCTTTCGGGTCGAACTGCGACCGCCATGGGACTGGGAAAGGTCGCCCGTCGTGTTCGTCGCATCGGTGTACGTCGCGGACCGTTTTCACGGCGCAATTTCCTGTGTTGTTACCGATGACGAACTCTCGCGACTGCCGATCGGTACGCGCTCTCTGTCGAAGAGGCAGGCGCGATTGCGCCGAATAGGCGACTATTGCCGGGCATTTGAAGCGGGATTTCCCGCTCACATCGAACGGTGCTGGGAAAAGGGCGAGGATCTTACACAAAGGGGCCGCCTGACATGGACCGAGGTAGCGGCCCGATGAGCTTGCTGAACCTCTATGACCAAATTCTGCAGTCGTGCTCGACGGACAGGTGCCGCCAAGCGGGCGATGCAAGTGAAGGAAGGAGAACCTAGATGTCGAGTGGCGGACAGGATGAGTTGCTGTTCTTCAAGTACGATATGTTCGGCGTCTTAGAAAGCCAGAAAAAGACAGTCGCCAAAGCGGCGGAAGCGGTGCCAGAGCATCGCTTGCGGGCCGAGCCTGTTGGTACGCTCGCCTCGGAACTCGCACGGAAGTTTACGATCGATGTTCCGGTCATTGCGGACGATGCCATCACCGTATCGCGCCCGCGCGAGGTCGACGTGCGGCTCGGCCGGAACGAGATGTTCATGTATGACGACTATTCGGGTCGGAGCATTCGGGGAACCAGCGTCACCTATTGCGTTCCCTACACCGGCGACAAGGTACTCTTTTTCGTGCGGCCCTCGTGCTTCACCTTGAATCCGCCACGGGCGAGCGTTGGCGATGGCGCGATTGAGATGACCTATAGCGGTGTCAGCCTTGATGTCAGTCGGGTCAAGGCGGAATTCGACAGCACGCTCCGCTCTATCAAGGAATACCTCGGCAATCAGGCCAGGGATGTGGCCGCATTCAATACGGCGCTTGCGCAACGCGTCGAAGGGTATTTGAACGCGCGCAAAGACCGCTTGAAAAAAGGAGACGAGCTCGTCAGTGGACTCGGCTACCGCGTCAGTGACTAGGAAGCAGCACAATATGACGCAATGTGTTGCTGTTCGTGCTAGGTTCAGTCCGTGGAGTCACCGGCTCGCGGCATGGCGCCGCCCAAGGAACGCGGACACATTCGGAGAAGATCATGGCTGACAAGAAGATCGTTTTCGTAGCCTTCGCAATAGAGGATGAAACACAGCGAGATTTCCT
>JAGWVX010000517.1 GCA_018970685.1 Alphaproteobacteria bacterium
CTGCTCCGGCACCTCGCCCCTCACCACGATGTCGGAGACGGCGAACCGGCCGCCCGGCCTCAGCACGCGGAAGGCTTCGCGCAACACCTTGTCCTTGTCGCCCGACAAGTTGATGACGCAATTCGAAATGACCACGTCGACCGTGTTGTTGGGCAGGGGGATGTTTTCGATTTCGCCCTTGAGGAATTCGACATTGGCGACGCCCGCTTTCCGCTGGTTTTCGCGCGCCAGCGCCAGCATCTCGTCGGTCATGTCGAGGCCATAGGCCTTGCCCGCGGGCCCCACGCGCCGCGCCGACAGCAGCACGTCGATGCCGCCGCCCGATCCGAGGTCGAGCACGGTCTCGCCCGGTTTCAGCTCCGCCAGCGCCGTGGGATTGCCGCACCCCAGCGACGCGAGCACCGCCTTCTGGGGCAGGCCTTCTATCTCGGCCGCGGCGTAGAGGTCCTTGCACACGATATCGTCGATCTCGGTCTTCTTGCCCGAGCAGCAGCTGGGTTTGTCCGAGCCGGCGGCGCGGAGCGCGGCTTCGGCATACTTCTCGCGGACGATGTTCTTCAGATCGCTCATGGCTCCATCCTCATCAGCAGCAGGTGACGGTTTCGGGCTTGACGACTTTGTTGCGGGTGCAGCACTCGGCGTAGAGGAAGGCGAGGAGTTCCTGCAGCGCGTCATGGTTTGCCGCATAGCGTAGAAAGGCGCCTTCGCGGCGCACGGTCGCCAGGCCCTCGTTCCGCAGTTTTTCGAGATGATGCGAAAGCGTCGACGGCGCGATGTCGAGATCGGCGCCGATTTCGCCCACCACCATGCCGTTCGGGTGCGCCGCCAGCAGGCGCCGGATGATGCGCAGGCGCGGCTCCGTGCCCATCGCCGACAGCATGTCGGCGAAGCGGACAAGCTGGTCGTCATCCCCGGAAGACATGCCTCTCGTCCCATTAATTCGGTAATTCTGCATATATCGAAATAGTGGGTTCGGCAAGGCTGTTTTGGACGGCTGCGGCATTGTGGGCCGGGCAATCCCGCGCTTGTTCCCCCGGGCCAATGCGGTTATGTGTGCGGCCCGCCTTTTGGACCTGCAAACCCATGCCTCTGCTGCGCTTTCTGCCGAACGTCCCCAACATCGATTTTATCGGGGCGCGTTATTACGCCTTCGCGGTGGATGGGTTGCTGCTGCTGGTCTCGATTCTATCGATCGCCATCCATGGCTTTAACCTTGGTATCGACTTCACCGGCGGCGTGTCGCTGCAGGTGAAGTCCGCCCAGACCGTCAACATCGGCCATGTGCGCGGCATTATCGAAGGCCTGCATTTCAACGACGAGCAAATCCAGTATTTCGGCGGCGGCCAGTGCGACACGCCGGCGAATTCCTGCGTGCTGGTCCGCGTGCAGCCCAAGGCCAATCAGACCGGCGAAGCGGCCGAGGCGCAGATCAAGGGTGCGCTGGGCAAGGCCTACGATTTTCGCGCCGCGCAGGTGATCGGCCCCAAGGTTTCCGGCGAATTGTTCCGCAGCGGCGTCTACGCCACCATCCTCGCCATCATCGCCATCGCCATCTGGGTGGCGGTGCGCTTCGAATGGCAATACGGCATCAGCGCGGCCGTCTGTACCGGCCACGACGTGCTGGTGACCGCCGGTCTGTTCTCGGTGCTGCATTGGGACTTCACGCTGACCAGCATCGCCGCGCTGCTGACGCTCGCCGGCTATTCGATCAACGACACCGTGGTGGTGTTCGACCGGATCCGCGAGAACCGGCGCAAATACAAG
>JAGWVX010000096.1 GCA_018970685.1 Alphaproteobacteria bacterium
ATCGCGGCACGCGACCGGGGAGAGTTTCCGCTTTGCTGCCAGATTTTGCTCTACCCGATGCTCGACGACCGCACCGGCAGCACGATAATGCCGCCGTCTTTCATGGGAACCTGGGTGTGGAACGCCGCCGACAACCGCTTGGGCTGGAGTTCCTATTTGGGCGTTCCGGCGGGCTCCGTAACGGTCCCGGCCGGTGCGGTTCCGGCGCGGGAAACCGACCTGACGGGATTGCCGCCCGCCTTCATCGGCGTGGGCGCGCTCGACTTGTTTGTCGATGAGGACGTCCATTATGCGCGCCGCTTGGTCGACAGCGCCGTGCCTACGACCTTGCTCGTCGTTCCCGGCGCCATCCACGCCTTCGACGACATCGCGCCAAAAACGCGCATCGCCAAGGAATTCACTGCGACTTGGAAATCCGTGCTCGCTTCGTACCTCGGCGTGCGCCTCGGCCGGGCACCTATTCGACCCGGTAGATGGCGGCACCATGTGCGGACACAGCGACGACACTGATCCGGTCGGACGCGGGAAGCACCGCCGCTCCGGTCCACAACTCTTCCGCTGCACGGGTGCCGTCGAGCCCAACCTGTTTCCATGTCACCGTAAACGCCGCCGATTTGTCGTCGAGATTGGCGTTTTCCACGCCCAATGCGGTCAGCGGCATTTGACGATGGCGCCGTGGCTTTTTGCACAAAAAAGGTAGTGGGCGAGGCGCAAAGCCGCGCGTTGTTGTGATGCCGACTCACGCGATGACTGAAAAGGCCCTGTGAAAACACGTGATATTCGCAGCGTCCGCGCAAAGAAGCATTCGGTGGGCTGTGTCGGTTCTGTGGCGCAGTTGCTCGTCAACCGAGCAGGATACGGCGCACGACGCCTTCGGGGTCGTCTTCCATACGGCAGCGATTGTCGAACACCATGGTCTGGCATTTGACCGGATCGCTCGGCGTCCATGCGAGACCCGGCTGGCTGGGATTGCCGGTACGGGCGAAATTGGCCCAGGCCGTCGCCATCTTGAGCGCGACGACGCGTGCCTTCGGCGTGTCGCCCGTGCCCTGTTCGCAGCGCCGCGTGTTGTCGAAGCAGAAGGCGAGATCGGCCGTGTGCCAGGCGCCCGCCACGCCGCCTAATTGCGGCGACTGCCATTGGAACTGGTACTGATAAGCCGACGCACCGCGCTGCTCGTATTTCAGCTTCACCATGCGTTGGACGTGGTTGCGCATTGCAAGCCCGCCCACGCCGTAGGAAAGCGTGCGGATCGCCTTCTCGGGATGGGCGGCTTTCATCGCGTCCACCAGCCGGTTGGCTTTCTCGACACCCATCCCCTTGGCGAGTCGCGCACGCCACTCAGCCTCGGTCGGATTGCTGGCGTATATCATGCCTTCCTCGCTGACATTGCCGATAATAATCGGCACGTCTTTGGAAACGGCCGGCCCGGCATCGTAGAAGGCGCGCATGTCGATCATCCTACCGTCGACTGTCGGGCCCCAGCCTACGCGCTGCTTGGAGAAGAAGCTACCGGTGAACAGCATGCTGAAATCGAACGGGCCGTTGATCGCTTCAGCCACTTTGTTGCCCGCGTCGTACAGAGTCTGCCACTCCATTTTCTGCAGCGCGCCGAGGTCGGGATTGCCCAATTCCTCGAGCAGCCGACGCGCAAAGTCGCGCGATTGTTCGGCACCCGGCGGATTGCCACCGCCGCCCGATTGGGCGATGGCGCAGTGGAAAAGACCCTTGGCCGAAGGCATACCCATTAGTATCGTCACTTTCGAGCCGCCGCCCGACTGGCCGTAGATCAGCACCTTGTCGGGATTGCCGCCGAAAGCCGCAATGTTGTCGCGCACCCATTGGAGCGCGAAGACGAGGTCGGTCATGCTGACATTGACCGAATCCTCATAGGCCGAACCGCCCAATTCGGCGAGATCAAGGAACCCCAAGACGTTGAGGCGATGATTGACCGACACCTGCACCACATCGTGGTGTCGCGCCATCTGCGCACCTTCGTGCGAGGCCAATTCGTAGGATGAGCCGAAGCTGAAACCGCCGCCGTGGAAATAGACCATCACCGGCCGGCTGCCCGTGAGTGAGGGCGTCCAAATGTTGAGTTTCAGCATGTCCTCGCCAGGGAAGCCGTCGGTCCATTGCTGCAGGAACGTGTGCGGGATGTTGCGGAAATCGTGCAGCATCTGCGGACAATTGGCGCCGTAGGCGAGGGCGAGGTAGTCGTCGTCCCAGGGCTTAGGCGGCTTGGCCGGCAGCCAGCGGTTTTCCCCGCCCGTCGTGTCGCCATAAGGCACGCCTTTGAAGGTGAAGACCTCGCCTTCGAGACAGCCGCGTACCTTGCCGTACCGCGTCTTCGCGATCGCCGAACGGGGCGTCGTGCAGCCGCTGGGGCCTGTGCGCGAGCCGTCCGTCATTGGGTAGGCCACGGCCTCTTTCGGCAGCATAGGAATGGTACCAGCCAGCGCTGCCCCCAACAAAGCCCGGCGATCAACGCCCGTTTTGCACGATGTTGCGTTCTTCATTCCTTCCACCCGTTATTGTTGTCGCATGGCGCCCGGCGGGCCTGACCGCTATTTGCAGCCCTCGGTAAAACACAGGTTCTCGCTGAAGAACGGCAGCACGTGGTTCTGGAAACGATAGGCCACGTGGCTGGTATGGGTGCCGTGGTAGATCTCGAACCCGTTCTTGATCCCGTAACTGTCGAGGATCTGGTGGACCTTCGTCGCATCGAAGCGCAAGCCGTCTTGGTCGCCGACATCCATCGAGATCGCACGGTACTGGCGCAGATTGCCGATATACTGATCGATGAAAGCCAGTGGCGAATTGGCCGCCCATTTGTTCAGCACGTCTTGTTGCACCGCACCGTCCTTGATGGGTAAGTCGAGATAAAGCGGTGGATTTTTCGGATCTGGCGACCAGGCCGCTGCCGTGGCGAGCAGGGCGCGCGTGAAGAATGGAATGTTCGCCGCGTCGGCCGGCGACTTCATCGCCGCCACGGTCGCTTCGAATGCTTTCTCTTGCGGGGAATTCGGATCGCCCATGGGGCGTTGCGACAAACAGCACGGGCTCATGACATAGAGCGCGCCGAACACGTCGGAATGCTTCATGCCGATGCGCAATGCACCATAGCCACCCATGGAGTGACCGACGAGGCCGCGGCTTTGGCGATCGGGGATCGTGCGGTAGTGCGAGTCCATATAGGCCACGACGTCATGAGCGACGTAATTCTCGAAATCGCCGACGGTCTGCGAGTTCGAATACATCGATCCCCAATAGGCCGTCTTGGAATCGGGCAGCACCACGATCATTTCCTTGGCGCCTTTCCCGAAAGCACCTTCGATGGTCTGCGGCACGCGGATTTCATGCGTCCATTGTTCCGCCCCGATGGAATAGCCGTGGAGCGCGTAGACGACGGGATAACGGCGCGACGGATCCTTGAAATAACTGGGCGGCAGGAAAACGATGGCATCCCGATCAACCGCTTCGCCTTCCAAATTGCCTTCTAGGGAGGCGCCATGGATTTTGATTTGCTGCATCGTCACGGGCTGCGCTCCGGCGACGACCGGCGGCACTTCGGTCTCGACTTGCGCTAGGGCCGTGCCCGCAAAAGCCAAAATCGCTGCTATGATGGTCGCGGGGGCGTTCAGTCTCATTATCGGGTTCCTCCAGGATTTCTCGATGGCATGCCACGACGCAGATCGACCCCACGGCGCCACGAGCTTGCGGCCGTGGAGATAACAAAAGTCTGACAAATATGTCTCGATTAATTGGATTCGTCTACAGACAGCTGGACTGCGTCGGAGGTGACATATTCGTGAATGGGCGGGGATTGCTGCACTCTGTCTTTGCGGCGCGTGCACACCACGGCCCTTAGCTGGTCACTGGACAAATAGGTAATTAATCAGACATTATAGATCACGCCGCGCTATTGGTCTGCGACGTCACGACGTGTTCATCGGGGCTTCCGATGTCGTTCCGGTTTGGGAGAAGGCATCGGCGATACCGATCGGATTGAAGGGACTGTGGATGCTCACGATGAAGGAGCGCTTCGCCGCCTTGATCGCATGCAGTAGCCCAAAAAGATCGTTCGGTACGTCTCCGCTGTTCGAATAGCGCTTCTTGACGTCGCTCTAGCCAGTGGGCCTTAAGGTACCGGAATAACCGAAAAACAGGTCATGCAAAAAGCAGCACATGAGAAAACATAAGAAAAGAGTGTGATCGAAAGTCGTATAGCTCGATCCGTACTTTGATCGAATGGGCGGCGTGCATTTGATTGGGAGGAGACGAATGGTCGACAATGGCAGTTTGAATATCACGCGCAGGACGGCAATTGAGAGTTCGCTTTTGCTGGGTCTGGCATCCGCTTTGCCGGCCCGCGCCGCGGCGTCTTCGACCATATCCGCTGCCATTGACGCCGGCAAAACGGGCCATCCGATTTCCAATTATATGTTTGGCGGTTTCATCGAGCACATCGGCAATCTCATCAACTACAGCTTTTGGAGCGAGGTCCTCGACGATCGCAAGTTCTACTATCCGGTCGACTCAACGCCGCTGCCGGGGCCGAAGAGACGTATCCCGATGATGACCGGGCCGGGGAAATGGATGCCGGTCGGGCCGGATTCATCCGTCGTAATGGACAAAACCGCGCCCTATGTGGGTGAGCAAAGCCCGGTTGTGCATCTGGCGGGATCGCACCCTCGTGGCATTGCACAGTCCAAGCTGTCGCTCACCGCAAAGAACTACACAGGCCGCATCGTTGTGGCAGCCGATCCTGGTGTGGAGATATCTGCGACCCTGATCTGGGGTAGGGAGCGGCAGACAGCGCGGATTCCTGCCGGCAGCACGTGGGCCACGATACCGCTCAAATTCACATGTGGCGGCGATACGATGGACGGCCGTTTCGAGATCGTGGGCAAGGGAACGGGCAGGTTCCGGATAGGCGCCGTTTCGCTGATGCCCGCGGACAACGTCAAGGGGTTCCGCGCCGACATCATGACGCTGATGAAGGAGATGGATTGCAAGATTCTGCGCATGCCGGGTGGCAACTTCATCTCCGGTTACGACTGGAAGAACACGATCGGCGATCCCGACAAACGTCCGACGATCATGGATCCGCAATGGCACTTCCCGCAGCCCAACGATGTCGGTGTCGACGAACTGCTGCAAATGTGCGCGTACGTCGGCGTGGAGCCGGAATGGTGTGTCAACACCGGCTTTGGAGAGCCTCGCTCCGGCGCGGAGCTCGTGGAATATGTCAACGGCGCCGCGGCCACGGAATGGGGCGCCAAGCGCGCGGCCAACGGCCATCCGGAACCCTACAAGGTTCGTTACTGGAACGTCGGCAACGAAATGTACGGCCACTGGCAGTTGGGACACATGGCGCTCGACCAGTACGTCATCAAGCACAACCTGTTCGCCGACGAGATGCGCAAGGTCGATCCATCGATCTATATCATCGCTCCGGGCGGCTTCGTCGACGAGATGACGACGGGCCAGGGCATTGTCGCCGGCTCGGGAAGCCCGCTCGTCCAATACGGTTCGGACCGCGACTGGGCCGGTGGCATGTTCAAGAATTGCTGGGGCAAGTTCGACGCGCTTGCGACGCACGCCTATCCCCCGGAGAACAAACACTTCGACATTGCCACCGGCAAGAATGTGGACATCACCCAAACCCTGGTCGAATGGGCGCAGGCGCCTGCCCAACGCGTGGCGACCATGGCAGACTGCTGGGAGGAGTATAAGAAGCGCTTTCCCAAGCTCGACGAAGGCCGCGTCAAGGTGTTCTTCGACGAGTGGGCCTATCACTTCCAGGGCGACTTCAAAGGATGTCTGGCGATCGCCAGGATGTTCCACGAATTCTTCCGCCACTCCGATTTCATCGACATGGCGGCTTTCACGATGGCGACGGGTTGGCTCGATTACAGCCGCACGCAATCGACGATCAGCGCCTACGGCCGCGTCTTCCAGCTCTACAACCGCCATTTCGGGCGGATTCCCGTGGCCGTGACGGGCAACTCGCCGGTTCCGCCGCCGCGATACCCGGCCGGCGGCGATCAGCCGAAGGTCAACACCGGTAGCGCCACTTGGCCGCTCGACGTTTTGGCCGCGTTGACCGCGGACCGCAAAGCGCTCGTCGTGGCCGTCGTCAACGCTACCGAGGAGGCGAGGACCCTTGACATCGACTTGCAGGGTTTCGGTTCCGCGGCCTCCGGACAGCGCTGGCGGCTCAACGGCTCGGGCCTCGACGCCGTGAACCGGGTCGGCAAGCCACCGGAAGTGACGATCATGCAGGATACGTTCGACGCCACGGCCAAGGCGCTATCTGTGCCGCCCGTCAGCATCGCACTGTACCAGTACCCTGCTGCCTAGCGACTTCGCGATCGTTGATTTGTGCCCGTTTCTCTGCGACTGGGTTGAAGCAAGCCGTCCTGCGAGCAGTGCGGGATGCCGCGTCCTTTCGATTTTCAAGTCTCTGATGCAAAACGAGACATCGCCTTCTGATAGGCCTCTATTACGAACCGATCAGGATTGACGTTCGACACCGGCACCTTTCGTTCTCGGATTCCAGCGCCGTTCAACCGGCGGGCGAAAGCCGACGGGGCCGACAAACGTCGTCACTTTGAGGTGTACAACGTATATTAAGATATGTACAATGTACATATGGGTAGAGATCGCATCTTCGCCGCCGCCAAGAGCGTACTCGAACGGGAAGGCATCCCCGGGCTCACGGTCCGCAAGGTGGCCCAGCGTGCGGGTATGTCGCCTATGGCGATGTACAACCACTTCGCCGACAAGGACGCGCTGCTGAATGCTCTGATGGAGGACGGCTTTGTCGCCTGGGAAAAGATCGCGCGGGCTGTCCGCGCTCGCGACCCGATCGAATGGCTGGAACGCCTCATGGAGGCTTTTTTGGACTTTGCGTTGACCGAACCCCATCGCTTCGATGCAGCGTTCTTTCTGCCGGCGACAAAGGCGCGCCAGTACCCTGACGACTTTGTCGCGGGCCATTCGCCAGTGGTGGCGATGATGATGGTGCGAATCGATCAGGCGAAAGCCGACGGTCGGCTCGGCAACATGCCCGCGCTCGACGTTGCTCTGGCATTGGCTGCAATGGGGCAGGGATTTGTTTCAATGCATCGCGCGGGGCGTTTCTCGAGCGACAAGCAGTTCAGGGCCCTCTTCCGCAACGCCCTTCACCATTGTCTCCAATCCTTTGCCGTCCCCGGGAGCCCCGAATGACCGCTGCGCTGGCCGCGCTGCTGAGCGGCGCCATGTTTTATCTGTCGCAAGGACTCGACAACGTATGGGCGCTGGCCTGGCTCGCACCCGCGCCGTTGTTATGGCTTGCCTATGGAGTGACACCGCGCTGGCAAGTCCTGGCGGCGAGCTTCGCCGCGTTCGTCGCGGGCCAGGCCTACGTCGTGCAGTGCTATTGGGGCATGTTGCCGCCGTTGATCGTCGCACCGCTGGAAATCGCCATGTGCTCATTGTTCCCGCTGACGGTGCTGTTCGCGGGCGAAGTGCTGCGCCGGGTCTCCGCCTTGGTGGCACTTGTGACTTTCCCGGTCTCATGGGCGTCGGTGGAGTTTATCGTCGGACAATTTTCACCGCATGGCACGTTCGGCTCGTTGGCTTATGCAGAAGTCTCATTTCCCGCCGGCATCCAGATCACCTCGCTGTTCGGGCTTTATGCGGTGACGTTCTTGCTCTGCCTGTCAGCCAATGCCGTGGCACTCGGGCTGCGCGAAAAGTGGAGAGCGGCCGGCGCTGGCGCCGCGGTATGCGCGCTGGCGCTGATCTTCGGATTGATTAGGCTCGCCGAGCCTGCAGGCCAACGACTGGAGGTCGCGGCGCTATCCGACGCAGATGTCTGGCACGCCGAGAGCAGAAGCGGCACGTTGGGCTCGCGTGTCGCCGCGGCCGAAACCTATGCCGCTTTCATAAAACGGCAACGCGGCATTGGTGTCTTTGTCACACCCGAAGGTTCGGTGCAGATGTCCGAAGATGCGCAAAAGCCGGTGCTGACGCCGTTGGCCGCCGCATCGCGCGAAGCACACGCGCTATTGGTCGTCGGCACCTACATCCCCACGCCGGAACAGAACCGCGCCTTCGCCTTCTTTCCCGACGGCACAGCGAAAACCTACGCCAAACGCCATTTGTTGGCCCCGTTCGAAATGGAAGCGCCTGGCCGCGGTTCGGGTTATCTCGGTGACGGTTTTTCGACTCAAATCTGCAAGGACATGGATTTCCCCGCCACCGTACGTCAAACCGCCCGACACGGTGTGCGGCTGATGATTGTTCCGGCAAACGACTTCAAGCGCGACGGCTGGGTGCACGCCCGCATGGCCGTCATGCGCGGCGTGGAAAATGGATTTGCCGTGCTGCGCACCGCGTCGAACGGACTGGAAACGAGCTCGGACGCCGAGGGTCGCCTGCTGGCAAGCGCTTCGACCATGCGCTCCGGTATGGTGATGGCGAAGGCCGACGTGCCACTCGGCCCCGGTCCAACCCTTTACACGCGGATAGGCGATACCTTCGGCTGGCTCTGTGTTGCATTTCTGTTTGCGATCGGCGCCTATACGTTGTTCTTCGAGAAGCGCACCACTTGGGCCCAGCGTAGCGAGTACTTCTCGGCCCGTATCGACCCAAATGTTTGACGCCGTCTCGTGACTTTCGATCCGCCGTGAGTGGGCCGTAGCGCACCTACCGGCGGAATTGCTTCCGGGTGAAGAACGGCTCTGTCTCCAACTGGATAAAAGAGGGGACTCATGTCACCCGATATGAACGAATTATGCTGATCAAAGTATTGCACCAGCCAAAGTAGGGAATTTATAGAAATAACTCCGTGTACATATGATCGCTGCGTCGCGATAACCTTACGTGACAATGCTGGGCTCTTTGGGCGGTACACTGATGGACGCGCACCCCTGACCGCTGAAGACATTAGCGGTTGGCGTAAAGTTGGCCGGCAATTCGAACATCACGCGAAGCCCCTTTCCACCCAACCCTTCGCGTGCATAGATGTGTCCTCCATGCAGTTCAATAATGGTACGACAAATCGCCAGTCCGAGACCCGTACCTGGTTTTTCTTCGTAACTTTGGTTGAAACGAACAAAACGGTCGAACATTCGTTCTCTTTGTTCAAAGGAGA
>JAGWVX010000518.1 GCA_018970685.1 Alphaproteobacteria bacterium
CGCCCGATATTCGTCGAAATCGGTCCGGCGAGCGCTGCGCCGATCACGCAGCCCAGCAGGGCGCAACTGATGGTAACGCCCGAAAGGGTATTCCGTGCGCTTTCAGCCAAGTGGCGCGGATCGATGAAGTTGTAGTTGATCGCATCGACCGCACCGGAAATCACCGCGGTGTCGTAGCCAAATAGCAAGCCGCCCAAAGTTGCGGCGATCGAGAGCGCGGCGACAAGCGTATAATTGGCCTTGGCCATTGGGCACCCCTTCTGTGGACGTTGTGTCCTGTTTTCTCCCGCCGCCATGAGGACGTGTTGCCCCCTCGGGCTTTACGCCCTTTTCTTAAGTCGGCCTCGTTACCGTAATGATAGCGCTAACATTCCGCAAGCGCTGCCTGAGTCGAAATCCGTCCGGCGCGCGCATGCTATTGATCGGGCTTTTCCACAGCAAGGCCCGGACGAAACATCAATGTCCGGTTTAATGGTTGTGCCGGGGAGGTTTTGCGGCAACACCGCGATATTTCACCGCAAGCTCCATTACGGCGCCACTGTCGAGTTGGCCGGTCGTGGCGCGGAAAATCTCCTGCCATGGTGTTTGGCTCGGGGGGATCGTTGGCGGCGGCTCCTTTTTGCGCTGGGTGATTTCCTCGCCGGATACGAGTGCATCGCAACGGCCGCGCTCGACGTCGATCCGGATGACATCGCCCGTCCGCAGCCAAGCCAGGCCGCCGCCGACCGCGCTTTCCGGCGCGGCGTTGAGGATCGACGGACTGTCCGACGTGCCCGACTGCCGCCCGTCGCCGATGGTGGGCAAGCTGGCGATGCCTTTCCGCAGGAGAGCATTAGGCGGCTGCATGTTGACCACCTCCGCGGAGCCAGGCCAGCCGATCGGGCCTGCCCCGCGAATCACCAAGATCGTGCGTTCGTCGATAGCGAGGGACGGATCGTTGATACGCGCATGGTAGTCGTCACCGCCGTCAAATACGACCGCACGCCCTTCGAAGATGCCCTCGGCGCTGAGATAGCGGCGGCGGAATTCCTCCGAGATGACGCTGGATTTCATGATCGCGAAGTCGAAGAGGTTGCCGCTCATGACCAGGAAGCCAGCACGTTCCTGTATTGGTTTCTCGTAAACGGCGATCATCTCGCGATCGCTGCTTTCCCGGTCTTTCAGATTTTCGGCGACATTCTTCCCGGTGACGGTAAGCGGACCGCCATCGATTTTCCCCGCGCGCAGCAACTCATGCATGACGGCCGGAACCCCGCCTGCCCGGTGGAAGCGCTCGCCCAGATATTTGCCGGCCGGCTGCATGTTGAGAAGCAACGGAATATCGCGGCCGTAAACCATCCAGTCGCTTGCCCTGACCTCGACTCCCGCGTGACGCGCCATAGCGTGCAGATGCGGCTGGGCATTGGTGGAGCCGCCGAGGGCGGCGATCATCGCAATCGCGTTGAGAAACGCGGGTCGCGTCAGGATCTGCGAGGGCCGCAAATCTTCGTAAGCCATTTCGACGATGCGCTTGCCGGTGGCGTAGGCCATCTGCCCGCGCTCGCGATAGGGCGCGGGGATCGCCGCACAACCTGGCAGCGAAAGCCCAAGCACTTCGGCGACCGCGTTCATGGTGGAAGCGGTGCCCATAGTATTGCAGTGGCCGAGCGACGGCGCCGACGCGGCAGCGGTCTGGACAAATTCTTCTTCGGTAATCTCTCCGGCCCCAAGGCGGCGACGGCTCTTCCAGATCACCGTACCGGAGCCGACAAGTTCCC
>JAGWVX010000519.1 GCA_018970685.1 Alphaproteobacteria bacterium
GATCCGATAAGGCATATGGCCAAAGCGTTGCGCCGCTGAACGCAGGACCGGTAAAGAATTTCGAACCTGTCAGTAGCACGACGTAACCGTGATCTAAATAACTCCTCAACTGCGGCCGGCCGATGCGCATCTGGCACGCGTCCACAACAATCCGAACGTCTTGCGGCCACCGCGACGCCACCTCTCGCAGGCAGTCGTCGGTCGGAGCGCGCCAACCCAGTTTTGAAGAATGCATAGCCTGTAGGACGACTTTGCAGCCAGCATGGATTTGCGTCTCGACTGCCTTGATAACCGCGGCGTCGATTTCGTGTTTCAGGCGCAAGGCGCCGTCTTCTGCAAATAAAGGGATTGCGACGCTTGTCGTTTCTTCGGTCGCGCCAACGATGAGGGTCCCCTTTGCAACGGTACGTCCTTGCGCCGTGCGGTCCGAAAAGTGCCGACCGCGGCAGGTATGGACGGTGCCACTGCCCGTCTGATCGGCGGCCACCACGACGCTAGCGACTGGACCGCCCAGCAATTGGCGCAGCAAGAACAGCGTTTGCAACTGCGAGTCGGTGCCGGACGGCGAAAACATGACCTCGGCGCTACCCAACCCCAAAAGCGACCGCAAGGACTGGCGCATGCCTTCGACGCGCCAATCAAAGGCGTTGGTCAAGCCAAGGAACACTGACGCGTTTATCAATTCCCCACGCGCGCGACGCGTACGCTGATAGGCCCGCTCGGAGACTGATGTTGCCGTTGAAGAAGAAAAAGCGAGCGTCCCTGGACAAGGATGAGGGCTGCATCCGTAGATATTTTCTGCGTTGACGGGGTCAACAGTCAGGCGAGCGTCTCCGCCTTCGGCGAAGAGAAAAGACAATGGCTTGAACAAAGCGCCAAGAGCGCTCGACGGAATGATTGATGACAGCTCTGTGTCAGCCGCCAAGGCGCCAGACTTGCGCATTCGCCCAGCACTCCTCTCGAACTGGCGTTGCCCGGCCCACACACTCGGCGGATTTGGTTAAGATGTGGTTGCAAAGGCGTTTTTCGTTCGGTCCGTCGTCCCCATCGGTACAGGTTTCGGCTCCGGCCCGGTAGGCTTCAATATCCACGTAAACGACAGCAACATCAGACTGCGGCATCTTCGTTGAAATCCGCATATGGCGCCTGTAAGCAGGGATTGCCGCCGTGGTGATGGGCAGGGCGCCCGGCGACACGAGCAACCTAATATTTGGAGAAGACCATGACCATCAAACTGCCTGATCTTCCCTACGGGAAAGACGCACTCGCCCCGCATATCAGCGCATCGACGCTGGAGTTCCACCACGACAAGCATCATCAAGCTTATGTCACGAACACCAACAAGTTGATTGCTGGCACTGAGCTTGCCGATAAGAGTCTGGAAGACCTGATCGCCGTTGCTGCGAAAAGCCCTGACAAGAAAGCGCTGTTCAACAACGCGGCGCAGGCTTGGAATCACACTTTTCTTTGGCATTCGATGGCTCCGAACGGTGGCGGCAAACCGCGGGGCGCTATCGCCGAGCGCATCGCACAAGACTTTAAGAGCTACGACTCGTTTGTCGAAGCTTTTATGGCGGCGGCCACTGGCCAGTTCGGCAGCGGTTGGGCTTGGCTGGTGCTAAACGGCGTCAAGCTCGAGGTCACCGCGACGGCCAATGCCGATACGCCATTGGCTCACGGGAAGATGCCCCTGTTGACGATCGACGTCTGGGAGCACGCCTATTATCTCGACTATCAGAACCGGCGGCCGGA